>SKXI01000461.1 GCA_007128515.1 Halococcaceae archaeon
ACGACGGTCGCCGTCGTCAGGACGGTCGGATCGAGCGAGAGCGTCGCGATCACCGGCGCGAGAAGCGAGAGGCTGCCCACGAGGGCGAACGCGGACGCACGACTCACCGACCCCGTCACGCTATCGGGGTTTCGGTGACGCACACTTACCTTTTCCGAAAGATCGTGTCGCCGAAACCGTTCGTCTGGGGGGACAGAAGGGATACGGCGAGGACCGCTCCCGCCCCCGTATCCCGACGTTCCGGAGACGCTCACAAGGGCCGTCACCGGGTTCACCCACGACCACGGGTACGGACACGTCGTGGACGAACTGCTGGAGCACTCTCCCGGTCGCCTCGGCCCCGGTTCCGACCGGCTTTGCGAGGGCGAGAGCGTCGCCCGAACACGGGTCGCCACCCTTAGTATCACGCCCGAAGTACGGGAAGCCAACGTGGGTCTCTACGACCGGTATCTCGCCGTCCGTATCCGGCGACACGAGGGCGATCCGCCGAGTCACGTCGCGCTCGTGCTCACCGAGCGCGACCTCCTCGAACGGGGGGCGTACGACCGGCTGGAAGAGGCCCTCGACTGGGCGTTCGCGTTCGACGCCGAGCGCGTCACCGTCTACGTGAGCGTGCTCGATCCGGCGGCGGCGCCGACGCTCGAGGCCGAACTCGAGGGGATCGAGGCTCCCGAACGGGTCGCCGTCAGGGGGCCGGAGGACACCGAGACGGCCGACGCGCCGATCCAGATCAGTATCGGCCTCGGCGGGAAACGCGAGTTCGCGCGGGCGGTCCGCGCGCTCGCCGGTGAGGTCGAAGCCGGCGAGCGCTCGCCCGAGGAGATCGACGCTGCGGAGATCGAAGCGGAACTCGTCTTTCCCGACGAACCCGACCTGGTGGTGAAGACCGGCGCCGAACGCCTCTCGGATTTCATGATCTGGCAGTCGGTCTACGCCGAGCTCTACTTCACGGACGTGAACTGGCGGGATTTCAGGAAACGGGACTACCTCCGGGCGGTGCTCGACTACCAGAACCGTCAGCGGCGGTTTGGCCGGTAGGCCAAAGCTCGTCACGAGCGAACGCGAAGTGACGGCGGTTCGGCCGATAGGCCGAACCTCGTCGTGGAGCGTCAGCGGAACGACGGCGTTTCGGACGGTGAGCGGAGCGAACCGTCCGAAGTACGGAAGACGAGCGGAGTGATAGGGATCATCGTAGAAGCTCATAGTTCCTTGATCCCGAATCGAATGACACCGGTGAACGTTCTGCCCGAGAGATCCGGTTGGCTACGATGATCCCTATGAGTCTTCAGGTAGTTCGGGTGCTGAGGAACGAACCGCCGGCGGAGGGCAACGTATTACCCCGACCGCGACCAGCGGACAGCATGGTCCTCGTGAGCGTCCTCTGGGGAGTGTTCCTCCTGGGACTCGTCGTGCTGGTCGCGATCCGGGTCCGGGACGGTGAGTCCTTCACCGATATCGTAGTGGGAGTGTTGCTCCTGATCGGGGTGCTGGTCTTCGGGGCGACGAGAGTCCTCGACCTCGTCCCGGAGTCGGAGGTGACGGACGCGCTGTTGCTCGGGGTGATCGTCCTCTACGCGATGCTCACGGTGATCAGGTGGCAGCGAGAGCGCGAGAACCGTGAGAGCGCTCAGCAATGAAGCTCGAGGTGGGCTTCGAGTTCGGGACAGGCGTGGTACTCGACACGGTCGTTGGCGAAACTGAAGTCGATCACGCCGTTCTCGTCGAGGACGGGGAAGTGGGTGTGGGTGAGCGTCACCGCGATCGTCCGGAGCGAGGGCTCGGGAACTCGGTCGTCGGGTGTCGCCTCGTGCTGGGCGATCCACTCGGCGAGCTCGGTCGTGGTGGCCGTCTCCGCCGAGGTCTCCATGAAGTACGAGACGACCAGCCGTCGTCGCCGTGGCTTCAGGATGGCGTAGACGGTGTCGGCGGAGAGGTCGGCGTGGACGACGTTGTGCCCGTCCATCGTTCTTGAGATGGATAGAGTTACGATCGTCTAATAAACGTTTCTCTAACCGTCACACAACGACCGTCAGTCGGCGCTCTCGGCGGCGGGAGCACCCTCGGGCTCGACCACCGGCGAGTCGTCCGTGGGGATGGACTCGCCGGCCCGGTCGATCACGGTCCGTGCCCGCGGCAGGTCGACGTCCGAGAGCGCGGCGACGAGCGTGAGCGCTCGTTCGCGACGGGTTCGCTGCCAGGAGGCCTCTCTGTGCTCGTAGGTCCGCACGGCGCGCAGGAAGTCGACGCGCGAGAACTCAGGCCAGTAGGGTGCACAGAAGAAGACGGCCGCCTCGTTGCCGTTGGCGTGCCACGGCAGGAAGTTCGAGGTGCGCTCGTCGCCGCCGGTGCGGATGATCAGGTCGACGTCCCGCACCCGCGCGTCGTAGAGCCGCTCGTCGAGTTCGTCGACGGTGATCTCGTCGGCGGAGAGTTCGCCCGCCTCGACCGCGCGGGTGACGTCCCTGGCCGCGCCGAGCAGTTCGGCCCGGCCCCCGTAGGCGAGCGCGACGTTGAGCGTGAACCGGTCGTACCCGCTCGTTCGCTCCTCGGCGTAGCGTGCGACGCGTCTGACCCTCGCCGGGAGGCGTTCGAGTTCGCCGAGCGCCCGGATACGGACCCCGCGGTCGTGGACCCGGTCCGCGTCGGCGAACTCCGAGAGCTTCTCGCAGAGCAGGTCGTAGAGCGCCTCGCGTTCCTCCGGGGGGCGCTCGAAGTTCTCCGT
>SKXI01000416.1 GCA_007128515.1 Halococcaceae archaeon
GCGATCGTGTACTCGATCGCCCGGACGCCCGCCTCCTGGGAGCCGTACTCCCACTCGAAGTCCTGGAGCGCGCTGATCCCCTCGATCTCACACGGCGTGCCGACGACCGCGAGGCTCGCCTCTTCCAGTGGTACGGCGAGCTTCTCCTCGTACCGCGAGAGGTCGAGGTGCCCGAGCGCCATCGTCTGGTTGTAGATGGTCCCGGTGTTCTCGATCAGCTCGTCCTCGCTCGTCGCGAGGAACGCCTCGGCCTTCCAGGGTTCGTCGTCGCTCTCGGTCGCGATCAGCGCGCCGTCGATCTCGCCTTCCTCGAGCAGCCGGAGCAAGAGTGCCGTGACGACGCCGCCGTCCTGCGAGCCCTCGCGCCAGCCCTCTCGCGTCCGCGCGGAGAACTCGGTGATCGGGTCGCCCGCGCCCTTCACGTTGTCCTCGCCGCCCGTGATCACCCACTGGCGCTCGTAGCGCAGCCCGCCGCGGGGACAGAAGTCCCAGCAGAGCGAGCAGCCGGTGCACATCTTCACCAGCTTCGGCAGGTCGTCCTCGCCGATCCCGATCGAGTCCGAGGGACAGGCGGCGACGCAGGTGCCACACTGGATACACCGGCCGTCGTCGATCACCGCCTCCGCCAGCTCGAAGAACCAGGTCTTCTCCGACGGCGTCTCGATGTCGTTCATCTCCGAGCGGATCGCGTGCGTCGGCGTGTCGAGTTCGACCCCCTCGGGAACCCCGACGCGCTCGCTCGGATCCGCGTCGGGCGCGTCGACGTCCTGACTGACGCCCGCCGCGGGCGGGGTGAACTCGATCTCGCCGAGCGAGCCGTCCGGGCCGACGTTCACGGGCGCGCTGCCCGCCCCGTCGGCGGCGACGCGCTCCTGGTTCGATCGATCACCACAGCTACAGCTGCCGGAGTCACACGTTCCGCCACCCGTTCCGGATGACCCGGACGGCCCGGCCGCACCGCCGGGGTCGGGAACGTGTGGAACCGGCTCGGATCGCGTTCTCTCACGCCCCTCGACGAGCTCCGGCGCGACGTCCGCGGGCGCCTCGGCTCCATCTCCCTCGCCGCGCCCGTCAGTCCCCATGGGCGACCCCCCCGGAGACGTTCGCGTCCGACCCGCGCGCGATCGTCCGCAGTCGGTCGTTCTCGACCCGGCGACACCACTCGTAGAAGCGTTCGCCCCCCCGGCGCTCGTCCGCGTAGACCCCGAACAGCGCCTCCAGCGCGGGGACGACCGCGTCCGCCGGAACGGCCGTCTCGACCCAGTCGAGGAACTCGTTGTCGAGTCCGAGACTGCCGCCGAGCCCGAGATCGACGCCCTCGACGATGTCGTCGCCGGCTCCGCCGGCTGCTCGTTGCGTCTCCGACGCAACGCCGTCCTCTCCCGAACCCGCCTCCGGGGACTGGGGCGCGTCCGACTCCCCGGCGAGCACCTTCACCGTCTCCCCCCGGAAGCCGACGTCGGCGATCTGGGGCTGCGCGCAGGAGGCCGAACAGCCCGAGAGGTGTACCCGCACGACGTCGATCTCCTCCGGGAGGTCGATCGCCTCGTCGAGCTGCTCGGCCCAGCGCCTGATCCGCCGTTTCGTCTCGATGATCCCGTAGTTGCAGAACTCGCTTCCCGTGCAGCCGACCGCCCCGCGCGTGAACGGCCCCGGATCGGGGCTGTACTCCGTGGCGAACGGCTCGGCGAGTAAGTCCTCGACGTTCTCCTCGGGAACGTGCGTGAGCAGGAAGTTCTGGTCGGTCGCGAGCCGGACCGTCGTCCCCTCGGTGCCGTACCGTCGGGCGGCGTTTGCCGCCTGCACGAACTCCTCGCCGCCCATCCGACCGGCGACGACGTTGAATCCTACGTACCTGAGCCCCTCCTCGCGCTGGTCGTGGACGCCGACGTGGTCGCCCCGGTACCCCTCGGTGAGGCCAGTTCCCCGGGACGGCAGCTCGACGGAACACCGGTCTCGGACGGCCTCCTCGAACCGGTCGGGGCCCATCTGCTCGACGAGGTAGCGCATCCGGCAGAGCCCGCGGTTGGTCCGCTCGCCGAGCTCCTTGAACGTCTGGGCGATCGCTCTGGTGAACTCGACGGCCGCTTCCGGGCGGACGAAGACGTCGAGTTCGGAGGCCATCCGCGGGCCGTCCGAGAGCCCACCGCCGACACGGGCGTGAAAGCCGTACTGACGCTCACCACCGATCTCCTTCTCCGCGGGAACGAGCCCGACGTCTTTGATCTGTGACTGTGCGCAGTCCTCCGTACACCCGGTGATCGTCAGCTTGAACTTTCTGGGCAAGTTCGCGTACTCCCGGTTGCCGGTGAAGAAGTCGCTCACGGCGTCGACGACCGGCTGGGCGTCGAACGCCTCGTGCCCGGAGAGCCCCGCCGCCGGACAGCCGAGCACGTTCCGGGCGGAGTCACCACAGCCCTGGATCGTCGTCAGCCCGACCTCGTCGTAGCGCTCCCAGATCTCGGGGACGTCCTCGAGTTCGATCCAGTGCATCTGGACGTCCTGGCGCGTCGTGATGTCGAGGTAGGCGTCGCCCCAGACGGGGTTCTGGGCCGCCCCGCCGTGCTCGTCGGGCGCGGTCGCGAAGTCGCGGGCGACCTCGCCGATCACCGTGGCTTGCTCGGGCGTGAGGTGGCCGCCGGGGACCTTCGTCCGGAGCATGAAGTAGTCGTCGTGGGTGCCGTGGGCGTACATCCCCGCCCACTTGAACCGCTCCCACGC
>SKXI01000257.1 GCA_007128515.1 Halococcaceae archaeon
CGATGAGCAGGTACATCGGGATCAGGACGGCCTCCCAGAAGACGAACCAGACGAGGAAGTCGAGCGCGGCGAAGACGCCGATCAGCGCGGCCTCCATGAACAGCATGAGGCCGTAGAACTGTGACTGGCGCTCTTCGATCGGCGTCCACGCCGAGACGATCGCGAGCGTCGTGAGGAACGTCGAGAGCACGATCAGCGGCATGCTCACGCCGTCGAGGCCGACGTGCCAGGCGATCTCGTACGGTTCGACCGCGATCCACGTGAATCGGTTCTCGAAGGCGATAACCGAGTCGGCGAGCAGCGCGTTCCCCTCGGCGTCGAAGCGGCTCCAGAGGTAGAGGCTGCCGGCCAAGGGCAAGAGGCTCGCGGCGAAGGCGACCCGTTCTGCGAATCGGTTCGGCGTGAGGAACACGGCGAGCGCTGCGAGCAACGTGACGGCGATGAGTGACTCGATCAACATTCAGACCCACCCCCCGAGGAGGATGAACGCGAGTAGGATGACGACTAAACTGGCGGCGATCAGCGCGGCGTAGTTCGTGACGGTCCCGCTCTGGATCCTGCGGACCCGGTCGCCGCCGAACAGGCTGACGCTCCCGACGCCGTTGACGACGCCGTCGACGACGCCCTGGTCGAACGTGTCGGCGCCGCGGGCGATCCGAGCCGTGGCCCCTTCGGCGAGCCAGACCTGGAACTCGTCCTGGTAGTAGTTGTTCCGCCAGACGGTTTTCACCTCGCCCAGCCGGTTCGTGTGTTCGCGCGGCGTGGGGACGTTGTACAGTTTGAACGCGAGACCGGCCCCACCGAGTGCGAGACCGAGGGCGAGCGCGCCGGCGATCAGTACCGTCACCGCCTCGCTGCCGATGACGCCCGTCGAGTAGCCAGCGTACTGCTCGGCGAGGCCGGTGTAGGTCGGGTAGGCCGTCTCCTCGGGGCCGCCGGAGAGCCACGAGTTGAGGAACTCGAGGTCGATCCCGGTGAGCTTCGTGACCGGTGCGAGGTTGGCGACGCCGGCGACGACCGCGAGCGTGCCGAGGACCGCGAGCGGCCCCTTCATGTTCCAGCCGAGTTCGACCGGGTGTTCGGCGTGGTCGCTTCGCGGGTCGCCGTGGAAGGTGAGAAACACCATCCGGAAGGTGTAGAAGCCGGTGAAGAAGACGGCGAGCAGCCCCATCGCGTACGCCATGAGGATGATCGGGCTCTCCAGACCGAGGATCAGCGCGTCGTAGAGGATCTCGTCTTTCGACCAGAAGCCCGAGAAGGGGATGATCCCCGCGAGCGCGAGCGACCCGGCGAGGAACGTCGCGTACACCACCGGGAGTTTGTCCTTCAGCCCGCCCATGTGCCACATGTCCTGTTCGTGGTGCATCGCGATGATCACCGCGCCGGCGCCGAGGAACAGGAGCGCCTTGAAGAAGGCGTGGGTCATCAGGTGGAAGACCGCGGCGACGTAGCCCGCGACCCCGAGCCCGAGCATCATGTAGCCGTACTGGCTGATGGTGGAGTACGCGAGCACCTGCTTCACGTCGTCCTTGACGACGCCCATCGTCGCGGCAAACAGCGCGGTGAACCCGCCGACGAACGCGATGATCGCGAGCGCGGTCGGCGAGAGGGCGTAGAAGCCGAACATCCGGGCGACCAGGTAGACGCCCGCCGCGACCATCGTCGCCGCGTGGATGAGCGCCGAGACCGGGGTGGGGCCCTCCATCGCGTCGGGCAGCCAGGTGTGCAGCGGGAACTGGGCGGACTTGCCGATCACCCCGCCGAGGACGAGCAGGCCGAGGACGGTGATCCAGGTCTCCGCGTCGGTGCCGAAGAGCGTCTCGCCGGCGTCGATCGCGTCGGCGGCGAGCTGTGGGAAGCTCTCGGGGCCGGCGAACTGCGCGGTGCCGAAGGTGGCGAGCACGCCGACGACGCCGATGAGGAAGAAGTAGTCGCCGAACCGCGTGACGAGAAACGCCTTCTTCGCGGCCGACGACGGGGCGTCCTCGCGGAACCAGAAGCCGATCAGCAGGTACGAACAGAGGCCGACGAGCTCGAAGAAGATGAAGGCCATCAGCAGGTTGTCGCTGAAGACGAACGCGAGCATGCTGAAGCTGAACAGCCCGAGTTCGGCGTAGTACCGGGGGAGACCGCCGATCTCCGCGTGGTAGTGGTCGTCGTTCATGTAGCCCGTCGAGAAGACGTGGACGAGGAAGGCGATCAGCGAGACGATCACCAGCATGAGCGACGACAGCGGGTCGATCAGGATCCCGAAGGTGAGCGAGATCGTCTCCTCCCCGGCGCCGGTGACCCAGGTGTAGAGCGTCTCGTTGTACGTCTCGCCGCTCGCGACCGCGGCGAGCATCGCGAGCGAGAGCAACAGCGAGCCGCCGGTGGCGAGGATGCCGACGAGCGCGCCCTTCCTCGGGAGGTAGTTCCCGAACGCGAGGACGATCAGAAACGAGGCGAGCGGGAGCAGTGCGATCAGCGGCGAGAATGCGAAGAGTCCATCCATTGTTACCACCTCATCGTCGCGGGTGCGGTCACGTCGATGTCACGGAAGTTCCGGTAGAGCACCAGGATGATCCCGATCCCGACGGCGACCTCGGCGGCTGCGAGCGCCATCACGAACAGCGCGAACGTCTGGCCGGTGAGGTTCCCCCAGACGTACGAGAACGCGACGAGGTTGATGTTCGCCGCGTTCAACATCAGTTCGACGCTGATGAGGAACATCA
>SKXI01000150.1 GCA_007128515.1 Halococcaceae archaeon
GAGTAATATAATACAGATGGAACGTCGACCGATACCGAGCCCGACGGGAGACGCCACCGGGACGGCCGACGACCCCGGGGCGTCCGAAGGGAATTCAACCATGACTGGAGACGAACGGACCCACACGTGTATCGCCCACAGACGACTCCTCGTCTGGGGGCGACGATCGCCGGAGCGACGCTGGCTGGCTGTTCCGACGAGGAGAGCGCACACGAGGACGAGGTGGACCCGGACGACCACGTCGACGACGTTGATGGCGTCGGGGGGACGGGAGACGACGCGATGGACGAGGGAGCGGCGATGACGAGGACGTGCCGGCGCTCGGCCTCCCGTGACCGCGTCCGATCGATGACCGGGCCATGAGCTCGCTCCGTTCGGTCGGGATCGTCCTCGCGCTCGGGGCGGCCCTCGCTGCCGTCGCCGTGGTCCTCCTACTCGTAGCGTTACTCGTCTTCGGGATCCCGATCTCCTACGACGCCTCGCCCGCGGGGGTCCCCGCCGAGGCGCTCGCTACCGCCGGCTACGCCGACGACGAGCCGAGGCCGTACACGATCGAACGGTCGATCGCCGTCGTCGACCTCTCGATCACGAACTGGATCGTCGCGTACGGGACGGGCGACCCGACGGACGAGGACGAGGAAGTCGCGACGCTCGCGGTCCTGAGTACGCCGGACGTCGGCGTCGGGGGCTGGTCGCTCAATCCCCTGACTCACCTCGACGAGGGCGACCTCATCGAGGTCGTCCTCGAACGGCTCGACCGGTTCGACGACGACGAGATCCGGGCCGTCGACGAGGCCGACGCCGAGGAACGTACGATCCTCGGGGACGAGGTCGCCGTTCGAACCTACGCGGTGTCGACGGAGGCCGAGGGGGAGGGTCCGCTCCTCGTGCACGTGGCGATCGTCGAGAACGAAGACGACGTGATCGTCCTCCTCGGCGTCCACCCGGGGACGATGGACGAGCGAGAGACGCTGGTGTCGTTGATGGAGGTCGTCGAACATCCCCGGTGATAACCCGGCGTCTACGGGATCCCCCCGGCCACCCCCCGATCAGTGCGGGAACGCCGCGACGGAGCCCCCCGCACTGTCCACTTGCTCGTCGGAGACGGTCGCCGGGACCCCGCGGCCGGACGATCCGGCGCCGGATCGCGACGTGCGGGTGTCGAATCCGCACCATCGGACCACGACGCGCCGATCGAACCCGGGGGTCTCGACCACCGGGGAGCCAGCGAACCGTTTCCGTCCCCCGTTCACGCTTCCCGATCCAGCTCCTCGGGAAGACGAAGACCCAGCTCGAACGGCCCGTCGAGCGAGTCGTCCTCGAGACCCTCGAACTCGCCGACGGAAGTGATCACCCCCGAGGGATCGATACGGACGAACGACTCCTCGAGATAGGTGTGTCCGTCCTGGTCGCCGCCGAGCACGTCGCCGTCGGGCCACCGTCCGTGCTGGACGGTCCCGAGCACTCGATCGTCCGCAACGATCTCGACGTGCTCCCATTCGGCGAGCGTTCCCAGCGGGGATCTGTATCCGACCGCACGGGTGAACCCGACCGTGAACTGGCCGCCGTCTGCGTTCCCGTTCTCACCCGACGGATCGGCAATCGTGAACCCACCCTGTACCCGGAACTCGTTCTCGGGGCTCTCGCCCTCGTCCAAACCCGCGCTGGTCACCTCCGACTCGGTAATGACGTACCCGCCGGGTTCGCCGTCCAGAAACACCCTGACCGTTCCGAAGAGGGGACCGTCGATTCGCTCACCCCCGATCAGGAACACCCCTCGTGACTCCTCGTCCGGGATCTCGATGCCGGCGTGGGGCTCACCCCAGAGGTCGTCCGGACCGAGATCGAGTTCCGCCGGGTCGACGTCACGATCCCCGTTCGTCCCGTCGTCCTCCCCAGGGGGAGTCCCGTCGTCGGCCGCGGTATCGTCCTCTTGCTCCGGGTCGTCGCCGTCGGAACCCGGATCGTCCGTGACATCGTCGTCCGCCGTGTCCTCCTCGTCACCGAGACAGCCGGCGATACCTGCGAGACCGGCGGCACCCAACACGCCGAGAAGCCTGCGACGTCGAAACCGAGTGCCCGGCCCGCTCGTCCGATCGAGGTCGGATGGTCTCCCCATGTGCTCTCTCCCTATCGATAAGCATACTGATAGGAACGTAACCGTACTCACCGATAGATCGTCACGCGGGGCACGGCTATCGCGTCGCGAAATCGTTTCTCGACGTGATACGTGACCCATCGAGGAGAGGAGTACGTCCGTCCGTTCGATTCGGTACCGTTCGTCGAGTCAGCGACAGCCCATCAGTCGCGGACGCTCTCCGGGTCGGTAGTCAGGAACTCGTGTTCGTCGATCGCGGATCGGCGCTCCCGTTCGACCTCCCGCATCTCCGCCGGGTTGTCGTGGTACTAGGCGAGCGCCCGGTAGACGTCCGCCACGTCGAGGTCGTGCCGGTCCGTGACCGTGCAAGGATCCAACCCGCGGTCTTCGACCTGCTCTTTGACGAACCGGATGGTGATCCACCGGCCCTCGAGGTGGGGTTCGTCGGGAGAGATGACGGCCGAGCCGCGGAGGGGATCGTCCGTCGTCGTACTCCTTACCGCCTGCGCGCCGCGACGTTCTCCTCGGCGGTCTCGGCGCTCACGACCTCGTAGAGGACCGCCCGGCCGCCGTCGGCCTTCGGGCGGAGGATCCGACCGAGCCGCTGGGTGA
>SKXI01000103.1 GCA_007128515.1 Halococcaceae archaeon
GTCGCGATGTCCAGTGCGCGGCGGTTGTGTCGTGCCCAGTGTTTCGGGTTGTAGACCTCGACCGCGTCGATCAGGTCGTGATACCGCCTGATGTCATCCTCGGAGAGGCTCACCGAGAAGAACTCGGGGTGCGGGGCGCAGACGACGGCGTCCTGGCGGTCGAGTTCGGCCATCGCCCCCTCCAGCGTGATGAAATCCGGGATCGGCTCCGAGAGCCCGAGCGCGAGGACGTGGCGACGCTCGCGCCAGGACCCGGTGAAGAGCTCGCGGGCGGGGACCACGAGCAGCTCCTCGTCGGTGAACCGGCGGGCCTGCTCGCGGATCTCGGGAAGGCGACGGAAGTGCGGGGCGTAGACGAGCGCGTCGATCCCACGGCGTTTCGCCCGCTCGGCGACCCGCTCGTCGAGCAGTTTCACGTGCATGTCGACCGCGAACCCGCTTTCGCTCACTGCCCAGTCTGCGTCGGCCGGCGGTTTATCACTACCGAACCCCCGACACCCACTCCGGCGACTCCGTTCGACGGCCCATCCCCCGGAGGACGGTGAGCGCGCGGGCGAACTCGTCCTCGGAGACGACGCCGACCGGGGTGCCCATCTCCTCGACGACGATCCGATCGACGCCCGACTCGCTCAGCAGGCGGAGTACCTCGAAGGCAGGAGTCTCGGCCGGGACCCTGCGGACGTCCTCGGTCATCACGTCGCGGGTCCGGACCGCACCGCGCTCGCCCTCGGGCACCCCCCTGAGGTCGTCGAGATCGACGAGGCCGACGATCGATCCCCGACCGTCGACGACCGGGTAGCCGGTCCGACGCTCCGAGAGCATCCGCGTGAGCAGGTCCTGGACGTTCACTGTGGTGTCCACGGTGAGCATGTCGCGGTCGGCGAGGTCGCCGGCGGTGATCCCGGTCAGCAGGTCGTCGAGCACCACCGTGCGTGACTCCGAACTCGCGGCGGCGTAGAGGAAGAGCGCGAGCAGGATCAGGATCGGGTTGAACCCCAGGAATCCGAGCACGCCGAGGCCGACCGCGAACCACCGGCCGACCCGCGCGGCGGTCCGGGTGGCGTCGACGTAGGGACGGTTCCGCGCGAGCAGGGCCCGAAAGATCCGTCCGCCGTCCATCGGGAACGCCGGGAGCATGTTGAACACCGCGAGCATGACGTTGACCACGGCGAGCCAGCCGACGAGGAACGTCAGCAGGGGCACGTCGGGGACGACGAGCAGGGCGGCGTAGGCCCCGAGACCGAGCGCGACGCTCACCGCGGGTCCGGCGATGGCGATCCAGAACTCCCGGATCGGCTCCTTGGGGATGCGTTCCATCGCGGCGACGCCGCCGAAGATCCAGAGCGTGATCGAGCCGATAGGGATCCCGTACCGGCGGGCGACCCACGAGTGGCCCAGTTCGTGGAGCAACACGCTCGCGAACAGGCCGACGGCGCCGGCCAGTCCGACGACGATCGGCGTGTTCCCGGTCGTGAGCGTCTCCGTCTCGATCGCGACCCCCGAGAGCCACTCGATCAACGAGGCGTAGATCGCGATCTGTTCCGGTCGTCCGAGAAGCCACGCGAGCAACGGGACGAACACGAGCAGCGAGACGTTGAGACGGATGGGGATCCCCATCACCCGTCCGATCCGATAGTTCCACATCGACCGAGTGTTCGTATCCACCCCCTATAACCCCCCACGGCGAGAAGGGATTTACCCTCCCCCCCTCTCTTCTCGTCCGATGACCTGGGAGTGCGCGATCGCCGACTGCGAGGCGTCGTTCGAGGAGGTCGAGTCGCTGATCGTCCACCAGACCGAGACCCACGACCGCCGCGAGTGTCGGATCTGCTCGGCGGTCGTCCCCGACGGCTACTTCGCGATCCGTCACGCGCTGGACGAACACACCCGCGCCGAGTACGTCCGCGCCTACGGCGCCGACGCCGACGACGTCAGGCGACGGGAGGAGGTCAAAGCCGAGATCGAGCGCCTCGCCGACCTGCAGTCGGTGGTCGACCGGCTGAACGGGTAGACGGAACGCTGCAAAGGGAGACGGAACGCCGCGAACGCGGTCGCCGAACGCGCCTCCGTCGGGACGGTCCGGTACCGACGGGCGACTCACCCACCCCGGACCCCGACCGTCCCTCGAAGGTCGTGCTCCGAGGGTGGGCTCAGCTCGATGCCCGCGTCCTCGAAGCTCTCCTTGATCGTCCGGTCGAACTCCGAGCGGATCCGAAGCACGTCCCGGCGTCTCGGGTCGGCGATCCAGTACCGGACGTCGATCCCGACGAAGTCGTCGCCGAGTTCGCCGAGCAGGACGGTCGGTTCGGGCTCGGCGATGATCTCCTCCTGCTCGACGGTCGCCAGGCTACACAGCTCCATCGCCCGGTCGAGGTCGTCGGTGTACCCGATCTCGAAGCGGTGGGTGAGCCGGAGCGTGTCGTTGATCACGGGGTTCGTGACCGCTGTCGTCATCAGCTGGGAGTTCGGGACGGTGACGAGTTCGTTGTCGAAGGTACGGATCCGCGTCGCGCGGAAGGTGATCTCGTCGATGCGTCCGCGCTCTTCTTCCCACTCGATCCAGTCGCCGATGTTGAACTTCGGGTCGGTGACGATGAACGCGCCCGCGACCAGGTTCCCGATCACGTCCTGGGCGGCGAAGCCGAGCGCGACCGTCACCGCCGCGACCACCACCGCGGAGCCGGCGACGACGTAGCCGAACCCGGCGA
>SKXI01000349.1 GCA_007128515.1 Halococcaceae archaeon
GGCTCACCTTCGCGGTCCACACCGGCCAGGAGTTCGAGCGCGTCGAGATCCGACCCGAGATGCTCGGGCACTACCTCGGCGAGTTCCAGCTCACGCGGACGTCCGTCGAGCACGGACAGGCAGGGATCGGGGCGACCCGCTCCTCGAAGTTCGTGCCGCTGAAATGAGGTGACAGAATGGGAATCAGCTACTCAGTGGAGGTCGAACCCGACCGGAGCGCGAAGGCGATGCTCCGCGAGCGTCCGATGAGCCACAAACACTCGAAGGAGATCGCCCGGGAGATCAAGGGAATGCGTGCGGGCGAGGCCGTCTCGTACCTCGAACGCGTCGTCGCCGAGGAGGCGGCGGTGCCCTTCAAGTCCCACAACTCCGGGGTCGGCCACCGGAAGAACCTCGATGGGTGGGACGCCGGTCGCTTCCCGAAGAAGGCGAGCGAGGCGTTTCTCGACCTGCTCGAGAACGGGATCGGCAACGCCGACCACGAGGGCTTCGAGGGCGAGGGGATGACCATCGCCCACGTCGCCGCCCACAAGGTCGGCGAGTCCCCCGGTCGAAAGCCCCGCGCGATGGGGCGGGCGACCGCCTGGAACACGCCGCTCGTGGACGTCGAACTCGTCCTCGAGGCCGACGAGGCCCTCGACGTCGTGGACGACGACGAGGACGAAGCGGCCGACGAGGAAGCGGAGGTCGAAGACGACGAATCCGACGTGGACGAGGAGGAGACGGAACTCGAAGACGACGACTCCGACGAGGACGGTGTGGGCGACGAGGACGCGGAGATCGAAGACGACGAGGACGACCAGCCAGCCCCGGAGGGGTCCGTCGAGGAGACGGAGGCCGACGACGGGACCGACGAGGCGGACTCGGAGGAACCGGCGGCCGAGGCGTCCGAATCGAACGACGACGAGGCGGGAGGTGAGCAGTAGATGGCAGACGAACACCAGTTCATCGAGACCGGACTCCAGCGCTCACAGATCAACGAGTTCTTCCTGACGGAACTCGAGCGCGCCGGCTACGGCGGTATGGAGGTCGCGAAGACCCCGATGGGCACGCAGATCGTGCTCAAGGCCGAGAAACCCGGTATGGTGATCGGCAAGGGCGGGAAGAACATCCGGAAGGTCACCCGGGAGCTCCAGGAGCGCTTCGACCTCGACGACCCCCAGATCGACGTCCAGGAGGTCGACGAGCCGGACCTGAACGCACAGATCGTCGCCTCGCGGCTGGCGAACGCCCTCGAACGAGGGTGGTACTTCCGAAAGGCCGGACACACGACGATCGATCGGATCATGGACGCGGGCGCGCTCGGCGCCGAGATCGTCCTCTCCGGGAAGGTCACGGGCGCACGCGGCCGCGTCGAGAAGTTCAACCGAGGGTATATCAAGCACAACGGCGAGCCCGCCCAGGAGATCGTCGACCACGGGCAGGCCGTCTCCGTGATGAAACTCGGCACGATCGGCGTGACGGTGAAGATCATCCCGCCGGGTGCACGACTCCCCGACGACTTCCAGATCCACGACGACGCGGACACGTCGGGGCTCGTCGCCGAACCGATCGGCGCCGGCGAGGACATCTCCGACGCGCTCGACAAGGTCGGCGAGGACCTCGGCGAAGTCGAGGCCGCCGCCCAGGGCGCCGGTGCCGAGACCGGCGGCGAGATCGACGAGGGCGTCGTCGAGGAGGAGCTCGTCGAGGGCGACGAGCCGGTCGAGGCCGGAGCCGTCGACGAGGAGGTCGTCGAAGAGGTCGCAGAGGAGGTCGAAGCCGACGAGAGCGAGGCACTCGACGAGGACGTCGAGGCCGAGGCGGCCCGGATCGTCGCCGAGATGGAAGCCGACGACGGGGGCGAGGACTGATGGCGATCCTCTACACCGAGGAGATCCGTGACATGACCGCCGCCGAGCGAGAGGCCGAACTCGAGGAGCTCGAGACCGAGCTGCTCAACATGAAGGCGGTGCAGGCCGCCGGCGGCGCGCCGGAGAACCCCGGCCGAATCGGCGAACTGAAGCGGACGATCGCCCGGATCAAGACGATCCAGCGAGAGGAAGAGGACGACGAATAATGGCGCTCACACCCGAGACGCTCCCGCGACACGAACTCAACGGACTGCCCGTACGGGTAGTCGACGCCGAGAACGCCGACCTGATCGGCATCTCGGGGGTCGTCGTGATCGAGTCGATGAAGACGATCCACGTCCACTCCGACTCGAACGGGGAGTCCCGGGTGCGCCAGGTGCCGAAGGCGGGCAGCGTCTTCGAGTTCGAACTGCCCACAGATGACGCCGCGCTCTCCCGAGAGGGGGACGAGACCGCGGAGGAACTCACCGGGAACCGGGCGGCTACCGCCGTCGGACCGGAGCGTGCCAGCGGGCACGCGAGCGACTCCGTGGCTTCCGTTACGGTCGATGGGGACCGACTGCTCTCACGGCCCGCACGACGCACCGAAACCACAGGTGATTCACCATGGCGATAGGATTAGACGTAAAGAACCCACCGGAGCCAGAGAATCCGGACACGTACGACTACGAGAAGTGTCCGTTCTACGGCGAACTCCCCGTCCGAGGCCAGATCCTCGAGGGAGTCGTCGCGAGCGCGGACATGGAGAAGACCGTGGTCGTCGAACGAGAGTACGACGTTCCCGTACGCAAGTACGATCGGTACATGAAACGTCGCTCGCGCGTCCCGGCACACGTGCCGGGCGTGCTCGAGCC
>SKXI01000443.1 GCA_007128515.1 Halococcaceae archaeon
CGAAGAGCGGACGTACCGCCCGTTGACGTACGTCGAGAGGTAGGTCGCGCTCGCCCTCGTCACCTCGGGCTCGCTCACAAGCCCCGAAACCGCCGAGAGCGGTCCCCCCTCGCTCTCGTGGTCGACGTCGAGCATCCCCTGGGCGACCTCCCTGCCGTAGACCGAGAGCACGGCGGTCCGGAGGTCGCCCTGCCCGGTCGTGGCGAACACCTCTCGGCCGTCGTGTTCCAGCGAGATGGCCACCTCGGGGTTCGCGAGCGCGTACCGGGTGACGACCGTGTTCACGTGGTCGAACTCGGTCGTCTCTCTCTTCAGGAACTTCTTCCGGGCGGGTGTGTTGAAAAAGAGATCGGTCACCTCGATGGCGGTACCCTCTGGGGGGCCAGCGGGCTCGACCGATTCCACCTCGCCGCCGACGAGCGTGAGCGTCGTTCCCGCACCGTCGGTTCCCCGTCGCTTCGTCGTGACCCGCGTCCGCGAGACCGCGCCGATCGTGTGTAACGCCTCGCCACGGAACCCGAGCGTCTCGACGCCTGCCTCCAGGTCCGAGATGTCGCGGATCTTGCTCGTCGTGTGCTGACGGACCGACTCGCGGACCTCGCTCTCGCTCATCCCGATCCCGTCGTCCGCCACTCGGATCCGGTTGATCCCACCGGCATCGACCTCGACCGCGATGCGGCTCGCGTCGGCGTCGAGGCTGTTCTCGACGAGCTCCTTCACGACCGAGGCGGGGCGTTCGACCACCTCGCCAGCCGCGATCCGGTCGACGGTCT
This sequence comes from Halococcaceae archaeon, assembly GCA_007128515.1. Classification (GTDB taxonomy): domain Archaea; phylum Halobacteriota; class Halobacteria; order Halobacteriales; family Halalkalicoccaceae; genus Natronorarus. Next base: position 774 of record SKXI01000443.1, read on the forward strand.
CGGGATCGAGCTGCCGGATCCTCGGCTCGTCGTCGCTCACTCCGAACCCTCCACCCGGTCGCGCCACGACTCGACCCGTCGCATCAGCTCGATCGGCGATGTCGAATCGAGGTCGAGGTCCCGGAGCTCCTCGATCACGTCCTCCGCTCCCGGATCCGGTTCGGCCTCCCCCTCGCTCCCCCCGTCGGCCGTCGCCGTCCGCATCGTCCCCGAACCGACGTCGAAGACGACCTGTCGCGTCCCGCGGGACCCGCCGCGTGCCTCGATCGGTTTCTCCTCGCGCAGTCTGTCGAGGACGTCCCGCGAGCGTTCGACGACCGGTGCCGGCACCCCTGCGAGATCCGCGACGTGGACGCCGTAGGAGCGATCGGTCGGCCCGTCACGGACGGTCCGGAGGAACGTCACGTCGCCGTCGCGCTCCTCGGCCGCGACGTGGACGTTCGCGACGCCATCGAGGTGATCCGCGAGCGCCGTCAGCTCGTGGTAGTGCGTCGCGAACAGCGTCGTCGCACCCACCTCGTTGTGGAGGTACTCCGTCGTCGCCCAGGCGATCGCCACCCCGTCGAACGTCGAGGTCCCCCGACCCACCTCGTCCAGGATCACCAGCGACTCCTCCGTGGCTCCGTGGAGGATGTTCGAGAGCTCGGCCATCTCCACCATGAACGTCGAGCGCCCGCCCGCGAGCTCGTCGAGCGCGCCGACGCGGGTGTAGATCCCGTCCACGAGGCCGATCCGTGCCGACTCCGCGGGCACGAAACTCCCGATCTGTGCGAGCAGGACGATCAGCGCGACCTGGCGCATGTACGTCGACTTCCCGCTCATGTTCGGCCCGGTCACGAGCAGTATCCTCCTGTCGCTATCGAGTCGGGCGTCGTTCGGGACGAACTCGGTAGCCGCCTCGACCACCGGGTGACGACCCTTCTCGACCTCGATCGGTCCGGACTCGACCACCTCGGGTCTGACCCAGCGGTTCTCGGCGGCGTGGGTCGCGAGGCTACAGAGCGCGTCGACCGCCGCGAGCGCCCGACCCGCGTCCTGCAACAGCGCGGACCGGTCGGCGACCCGCTCTCTGAGCTCGCAGAACAGCTCGTACTCCAGGTCGCCACGGGACTCCTCCAGCCTGAGGACGTCACGCTCGCGTTCGGTGAGCTCGGGCGTGGTGAACCGGACCGAGTTCTTCAGCTCCTTCACCCGCTCGTAGTGTCCCGGCACGTCGTCGGCCGCCGACCGACCCACCTGGATCGTGTACCCCTCCGTGCTGTTCCGGTTCACCTGGACGTGGCTCAGCCCGTGTGCGCGCTTCTCACGGTCGGCGAGCGTTTCGATCCACTCCAGTGCCTCCTCGTGTCGCTCGACGAGGTCGTCCAGTTCCTCGTCGTACCCCCGTCGGATCAGCCCGCCCTCTCGCAGCGTCTTCGGCGGCTCCTCCGCGAGCGCGTCCTCCAGTTCGTCGTGGAGCGCGGCGGCCCGCCCGCCGTCCACGTCGGCGAATACCTCCCGTAGGGGGGAGTCGGCGAGCCGCGGGTCGCGTTCGATCGTCTCCCGAACCCGCGGGAGGACTGCGAGGCTGTCGCGCACCCGGAGCAGGGCGTTCGCGTCCGCGCTGCCGTGACTGGCACGGCTCGCGAGCCGTGCGAGGTCGTAGGTCGTCCCCAGCACCTCGCGAAGCTCCTCGCGGGCGAGCGCCGACTCACAGAGCGCCGCCACGCTCGCCTGTCGGCGCTCGATCGTCGCGAGCGAGCGCCGCGGTCTCAGGAGCCACTCGACGAGTAGCCGGCCGCCCGCGCTCGTGACCGTGTGGTCGATCGTCGCGAGCAGCGAGCCCTCCGTCCCGCCGGTCATCGTCTCCGTCAGTTCGAGGTTCCGCTGGGTCGTCGCGTCGAGCGAGACGTGGTCCGCTCCGGTGTAGGGGGTGAGCCGCGTCATCGACG
>SKXI01000210.1 GCA_007128515.1 Halococcaceae archaeon
CCGTACGTCTCGAAGCGGCTCTGAGCGGGTTTTGGTGCAGGTTTTCGCGAGCGGAGCGAAGCGAAAAGGTGCGACTGGGCCGTACTACCGGGACGACCCCGTCGGGTGCGGATCCGTGTGCACATATATCACGAACGATACAGCTATATCCTCCTGTGTCGTATACCACTCCACTGAGACTCGTTCGTTCGAGAGCCATCAGTGCGGAGCTACCAATGCAACAGAACCTACCTGTAGAACGGTGTGTGTCGGGCGGTGACTGGCGATGCTGATGGAGGCCCTCGAGTATCCCCGACGGAGCGAGAAGGTCGTCGAGACGGTCCTCATCGGTGGGGTCCTCACCCTCTTCAGCTTCCTGCTCGTTCCGCTCGTCTTCCTCGCGGGCTATCTCCTGCGGGTGCTCGACCGAACGGCGCGGGGCGACGAGGAACCGCCGGTCTTCGACGACTGGGGTGACCTCGGGATGGACGGGCTGAAGGCGCTCGTCGTCGCGCTCGCCTACGGGCTGGTGCCGGCGGTCGTCGTCGGAACCCTGGTCCTGATCAGCGGCCTCGGCTTCATGGGCGGCGAGTCGCTCGCTGCGATCGGGTTCCTCGGATTGCTGATGAGTTTCCTCGTCGGGGTCGTCCTGACGCTGGCGGTAGCGTACCTGACCCCGGCGGCGCTGGCGAACGTCGCCGAGCACCGGACGATCGGCGCGGGCTTCGACCTCGCCGAACTCAAACCCGTCTGGACGAGCGCGACCTACGCCACCGGCTGGCTCTGGGCGCTCGCCGTGATCTTCGTCGGCGTCGTCGCCGCCGCGGTGGTCGGGATGGTCCCGATCCTCGGTCAGATCGCGGGCGCGTTCATCGGCTTCTACGCCGGCGTCGCGGCCTACTCGATCATCGGTCGGACCTGGGGCGAACTCCACCCGATCGAGACCAGGGAACGGCCGGTCGAGCGCGGCCAGGCCGAGATCTGATAGGGATCATCGTAGCCACCCGGAGATCCCGGTGGCCGATACACCGATCCCGTCTCTCGGTCCTGGATTTCGAAATCTATGAACTTCTACGATGATCCCTATGAGTTCTCCTGTTTTCCCGTCCCGAGATACGTCCCTCGCGAGGCCGGCGCGACGGGTCGAACCCCCCATTTCTCGTAGAAACCCTCGACGTCCGCGATCAGCGTGACGTACGCTTTCTCCTGCGCGTCCGCTCCGACGAACGCCACCAGTCGATCCACGATCGCGGTGCCGATGCCCTCCCCTGCTACGGATCGCTGTAAATCACTACCGGCGCAACCGCAGGAAGGTCGCCCTCGCGCCGGTAAATCGTTGCAGCAGACCGTATGATACCGCGTGTCGACCGCCGTGTCCACGATCAGGTAGACGTTCCCGCCGTCGCCGACGACGCGGCCCATGCCGAGGGCCTCCCCCATCGAATCGAGCGGTCACTGCGAAGAGCGAGCCGGGGAAGTCGCGCTCGACGGCCTCCGGTCCCCTCACGGCCATGCCCGCCACCTCCCGGAGCCGGAGGAACCCGTCGGTGGTCGGCGGTTCGTCGCGGAGGTCGTACGCCGTCCCGGTCCGGTCGTCTCTCGTTTACGGACTCGCCGGTAGAGATCTCGATCCGCGTCGCCTCCTCAGCCGACTACGAGCAGCGTCGCGAGGTCGATGTCCCTCGTGAGCGTGTAGTAGAGCAGCCCGAACTGGATCGCGTTGAACAGGCCGTGGATCACCGACGGGACGACGAGGTTCCCGGTCCTTTCGTAGACGCCGCCGAGGATCAGGCTCAGTGCGACGTAGATGCCGAGCGTGGAGACGAGCTGTGCGGGGTCGGTCGCCACGAGCGCGCCGACGTGTGCGACCGAGAAGATGACGCTCGCGACGGCGATGCCCACCCAGATCCCGAACCGATCGACGAGGATGCGCTGGATCACGCCACGAAAGAGGAGCTCCTCGCCCGGGCCGATCAGGAGGATCGACAGCGGGATCATCACGAGCAGGATCTCGGGGTTCTCCCCGCCGAGACCGACGATGCTGTGTTCGGCGGACTCGATCCCGAACGTTATCAGGGTGAGGTTGAGCGCGATCAGCGCGACGAACAGGCCGACCAGCCCGAGCACCGTCCAGATGACGTCGGAGAGCGTGGGCACGCGCAGCCAGAGCAGGTCGAAGCCGTGACGGCTGAAGTAGATGTAGCCGAGCGCGACGGAGCCGAAGCCGAAGCCCTGGAGCATCACGACGCTCACGACGATCTCGTAGATCGGCTGTTCGAGCAGGGGGACGCCCGTCGCGAGCAGGGCGGCCGCGGCGACGAACGTGAAGACGATCCCGACGAGAAAGCCAGCGACCGCCACACCGACGCTCTCGCCGAGGACCCGGATCGCCGAGGCCTCTCCGATCCCGGATGCGGTTTCCATTAGCCTCGATTAGTGCCGACGGCTCTTTGGCGTGTCGGGTTCGGACGAAAACCCTTTTGCGCCGACCCGCTCCACTCGGTACATGGACTGGCCGCACGACCCGGACGGCGAGGAGGGAAGCGAGGGGATGCGCAAGTACGACATGGCCGTCTTCGCGAAGAAGGTCGACGAGGAGGAGGACTTCCCGCTCTCCTTTTCGGAGTTCGAGTCCCGCGTCGGCGACCACCCGATCCGGATCAACTCCGAGAAAGTCGTCGCGGCGAGCGAGATCCTCGCACACGTCGACGTCGAGGAGGTAGAGGACCTCCTCGCGTTCCACCGCGCGATCGGCCGGGCGATGCGCGAGGGCGGCTTCTGGGAGTACCACCCGGTCGGGGCGAACCCAGAGGTCAAACGCGCGTAGTCGGACGGTCAGTCGACGTCGTACTCGAGTGCGACTTCCGGATCGTTCTCCCTCGCCATCGTCCGCTCCCAGCGCCGGCTCCCCTCTTCGAACTCCGCGTCGACCATCCCCTGTAAGAGCGAGATGGCGACGCTGTTGGCGCCCTCCGGGAGGATGAGGTCGGCTCTGCGTTTGGTGGGCTCGACGAACTGCTCGTGCATCGGCTTCACCGTCGAGAGGTACTGCTCGATAACCCCCTCGAGGTCTCGGCCCCGCTCACCGACGTCGCGACGGATCCGCCGGAGGATCCGAACGTCCGCGTCGGTCTCGACGTAGACCCGGAGGTCCTGCATCTCGGTGAGCCGTTCGTCGTAGAGCGCGAACAGCCCCTCGACGACGATCACGTCCGTGGGCTCGACGGTGACCCGCTCGTCGGTTCGGGCGTGGGCCCCGAAGTCGTACTGTGGCATCTCGATCGGCCGGCCGGAGAGCAACGCTCCGAGGTGGTCTGCGACCAGGTCCCACTCGAACGCCGAGGGGTGGTCGTAGTTCACGGTTCGGCGCTCCTCGAACGAGAGCGTCGGGTCCTCCTCGTAGTAGTTGTCGAGGGGCACGTGGGTGACGCTCTCCGCGAGCCCCGCCGCGATCTTCCGGCTGACGGTCGACTTCCCGGCGCCGGTCCCCCCGGCGATGCCGATGACGAGCGATGGGACGGTCATCGTTCGCTCTCCCCGCGCCGACGGGTTCAACCTCTCGGTTCGGACGAGCGGTTCACTCGATTTATGTCACCGCCCTCCGTAGCCTCACCAACTGTGACGAACACGCAGGTCACGCTCATCCAGATCGACAACTACGGGCCGTGGACCGTGACGCCCGAACCCCGCCGGGAGGTCGACCTCCAGACGCTGCAGTCGAGACTCTACGCGGACCTCTGTCAACAGATCGGCAACCGTGAGGGCTACGTCTTCTTCACCCGCTTCGACAACATGATCGCCGTCACGAACGGTATCGATCTCGAGGGGCACGCCCGCATCCAGGAGTCGATCGGGAACCGGTATCCGGTGACGCTCTCGCTGACCACAGCCACCGGGACGACGCCTGCCGACGCGCTCCGGGACGCGACCAGCCAGCTACAGGCAGCCGGTAGCGCGCAGGAGGCAGCCCGTCGAGAGATCCTCAGGGGTCGGACGATCGACCCGGAGTTCGCCACCGACGAGGACGTCCAGATCGCCCACTTCGACGTCGTCGACGCGACCGGCGAGTACACCGACCAGGTCGACGCCTTCTCCGCGTTCATCGACATCGAGCGGGGCTACGCCGAACTCACGAGACACCTCCACGCGGAGTACGATTCGCTCTCGTTTTTCGTCGGCGGGGACAACTTCATCGCGGTCTGCTCCGGCCTGGAGGAGGCGGCGTTCGACGAGACGATCACCCACGTCGAGGAGGCAGTCGACGTCTCGCTCAGGGTCGGCGTCGCGAGAGCGAAGAACGCACACGGCGCGGGGATGTCGGCGAAACACGCCCTCGAAACCTGCCGTGGGAGGGGGACGCCGATCGAGTTCGCCGCTCCATCCCATATCCTACACGACAGCCGGGAATAAACCTGCCGGAGGTACATTTTATACCGGTGATGTGCAATGGAGTACCATGGTCGACGAAGTAACGGTCCGGGACGTCATGACCCGGGAGTTCGTCGGGGTCAGCGAGTCCGACTCCGTCGGCGAGGTCATCGACGTGTTGCTGACCGACGGGGTCTCTGGCGTCGTCGTCCTCAGGGGGAGAGAGCCGGTCGGCATGGTGACCGAACGTGACCTCCTCGCGGCGCTCTCGGCGGACTCCGGGGCCGACGTCCCGATCACCGACGCGATGACCGTCGCCTGCCCGACCGTCTCGACCGACGATCGGCTCGCCGACGCGGCGGCGACCCTCTCCTCCGAGGAGACGAGCCACGTACTCGTGATGAACGGCGAGGAGCCCGCCGGGACCCTCTCGACGGAGGACGTGATCGCGGCCTCGGTCTCCGCGCTCTCCGGGATCGATCGGTCGTTCGACCGCGAGCGGAGCTACGACCGAAACGAGCCCGAGCGACGCGAGGCGGCCGAGGACGGCGGCTTCTCCACACAGAGCGTCTGTGAGGCCTGCGGCTCGCTCATGCCGGGGCTTCGGACGGTCAACGGCGAGAGCGTCTGTGCCGACTGTCGGGGCGCGTAGGCCCGGATGGGCCACGACGAGCTCTCGATCCGCCCGGCGACGGTCGCCGACACGGACGCGCTCGCGGACCTCTGGGTCGATCTCGCCGAGGGACAGCGAGCGCACGGCTCGCACCTCCTCCCGCGGGAAAACCGCGAGCGGATCCGTGAGTCGATCGGTCGTCACGCCGTTTCGGGGGGTGTGGTCGTCGCCTCGCGCTCGGATCGAGTCGTCGGCTTCGTCATGTTCTCGATGGAACAGCGCCTCTACGCGACGACCCTCGACAGGGGGGTCGTCCACAACCTCTTCGTCCTCCCCGAACACCGTGGACGGGAGATCGGCTCCCGACTGCTCGCCGCAGCCGAGAGCGGTCTCGTGGCCGAGGGTGCGGAGGCCATCTCGCTGGAGACGCTCTCGGCGAACGAGGCGGCGAGGCGCTTTTACCGCGCACACGGCTACGAACCACACAGAGTCGAGTTCGAGAAACGAGTCGAAACCGATAACCCCTCCGACCGTTAGCTCTCGAACGCGCGCCAGTGGAGCTTGGGTGGTACAAGCACTCGACTTGTAATCGAGAGTTCGTGGGTTCGAATCCCACCACTGGCTTGGTACGAACGGTTCAAAGCCGAGGTATGTGAAGGGGCGAGACGTTTACCATTTCGAATGAGCACTTTCAAAGTTCTCGCCTACTCTGATGATTCAAGGCTCCTGCCTGCTCTGATGAAACAAGTGTCAGATGATCGATAGTCACACACGTCGACGTACGAGATATAGAGGATGAGATCAGCACCACGGTTTCGTTTGTAACCCAACGAGGGTAGTGAATCAATCAGTCGGTAGACGGGCGAACCGACTACTCGGACGCGGAATTCCGAGTCGAGGGTATAAACAGATCGGCTAGCATCTCGTTCTCGCTCAGGTCGATGAGTGCGCGGTTGAGCAGCTCCCGGATGAGGAATTCCTCGTAGTGTTGCGTCTCACAGTACTCGCAGGGTTTCATTTCCCGGGCGACCGCCTCGATTTCCTCGCCGTGCTCCGCGTGTAGGGTCTCAACGAGTGCTCCCAATTCGTCCGTCGCGGTGGCTTGCGCCTCCGCGAGCGTCTTCTCGCTTCCCTCGGGTAGATCGTATGAGAAGACCCGCGTGTTCGACCGGTAGTACTTCCGTGTCCCGCCACCGGCCTCTTCGAGGCGGGCAATCTCGACCATCCCTGCATCATTCAGGACGTTGATGTGGTGACGGACGGTCGTCTCGGCCTTCTCTTCGCCGCGTCGCTGCAGTTCCTCCTGAATCTCCTCGACGGTCATTTCTTCGTCGGCGAGCATATCGAGAACCTTCGCCCGGACGTCGTTGTCGAGGGCCTTCGCCTTCTCCGGGTCGGTCGTCACGACCTCCAGAATCGGCACGTCCGATTCGAGCAGGGCCATCTTCTACACACGTAAGGGAACGACCACAGTAAGAGTATCGCTATGTCAGTACCAATCGGTACGACATGATGAATACCGCTACTATTTTTGTCGTAACGGTTATGGACAGGGGTCGGTAAGACGGAATCAGGATGGGCCCGGCACAGGAACGATTCAACGTCGGCGGAATGTCCTGTTCGTTCTGCGCCGAGAGCATCGAGAAGGCCTACGGACGGACGGAGGGCGTCGAGGACGTAGACGCCAGCCTCGCCCACGAAGAGGTCCTCGTCCGGTATGACGACGACAGGATCACCGAGGTCGAACTGAAGGACACGCTCCGCGACCTCGGGTACACTATCCGCGACCCCGACGAGGCGAAGCGATACGAGGAACAGCAGGCCGAACTCGCCGAAGGCAAGCGGCAATTAGTTCTCGCCGGCACGGCAGCCATCGCCACGGCCGCGCTGATGCTGTGGATGATCTTCGTGATGGGCACGTTCGAGTCGGAGTCGCTGCTGGTGGATCTCGTCACGCTCGGGCTCGCAGTGGGGACGATGTTCGGACCGGGTCGCTACATCAAGGCGAAGGCGTACCACAGCCTCCGTCGGGGCATCTTCAACCAGCACGTCCTGCTCGAAGCGGGTGCCTTTGCCGGCCTGTTTGGGGGCTTCCTCGGCCTCTTCGTGTTCCCCGACTTTCCGACCGTCCACTTCTTCGCCGTCTCCGTGTTCATCACCACCTACCACATCCTCTCGGAGTATACCAGTCTCATCGTCCGAACCCGCGCGTCACAGGCAGTGCAGGGTCTCCTCGACCTCCAGCCCGACACCGCCCGGCGCGTCCGCGATGGAGAGGTCGACGAGGTGCCGACCGACGACCTCGCGGTCGGCGACCACGTGCGCGTCGAACCCGGCGAGAACGTCCCCATCGACGGTGTGGTCCGCGAGGGCACGTCTACGGTCGACGAGTCGGTCGTCACCGGCGAGTCCATACCCGAAGAGAAGACCGAGGGCGACGAGGTCATCGGTGGAAGCGTCACCGAGACCGGGACACTCCTCATCGAGGTCACGGCGACCGGCGAAGACGCGTTTCTGAATCGGGTTGCCCGCGAAATCGAGGAGGCTCGGGCCACGAAGCCTGGCATCATCCAGCTCGCCGACCGCGTCCTCAAGCAGTTCGTCCCCGCCGTGCTGACCATTGCCGCGCTCTCGTTCGTGTTCTGGCTGGTCGCGCCGCTGGTGTGGGGCGGCGACCCGAACATCCAGCGCGGAGCGTTCGCCGCTTTGGCCGTCCTCGTCCTCGGGTACCCCTGCGCGTTGGGGATGGCGACGCCGCTTGCGTTGATTCGCGGCGGCGGAAAGGCGGCAAACCGCGGCATCCTCATGCGCTCGGGCGATGCTTTCCAGATCTTCCCCGGTGTCGATCACATCGCCCTCGACAAGACTGGCACTATCACGGCCGGCGAACCGGCGGTCAGCGAGGTCGTCCCGCTCGATGACGGAACAGACGGCGTGCTGGCGGTGGCGGCCAGCGTCGAGGCGTTCAGCGAACACCCGCTGGCGGACGCCATCCTCGCACACGCCGACGACCGTGGCGTCGAGTACACCGACCCCGACGGGTTCGACTCGGTAACCGGGAAGGGTGTTCGTGCTACAATTAACGGCGATGAAGTGTTGGTCGGCAAATCCAGCTGGCTCGAAGCCGAGGGCGTCGATCTGGCTGACGGCCACGACGAGATTCAGCGGCTCCAGAACCATGGTCTAACTGTCTCCGGCGTCGCCCGCGACGGTGACTTGATCGGCCTGATCGGCATCGGCGACGAAATCAAGGCTGACGGCGCCGAGACCGTCCGGCGGATGAAGGACGCGGACATCACGCCGGTGATGATCACGGGCGATAACGAACGGACGGCGCACGCGGTCGCCGAGGAGGTCGGCATCGGCCGGGTAATGGCCGACGTGCTTCCGGACGAGAAACGAGAGGAGATCGGCCGCCTGCAGGATGCGGGCCACCGCGTTGCGATGGTCGGAGACGGCATCAACGACGCGCCCGCACTCACGCAGGCCGATATCGGCATCGCCATCGGCGCGGGGACAGACATCGCCATCGAGTCGGCGAACATCGTGCTGATGGGTGAGCGCCTCGGCGGTGTGATGGACGCTTACGAGATCGGCGAGGAGAGCTACCGGAAGACCCGACAGAACCTCATCGCGGCACTCTCGTTCAATGGTATCGGCGTCGCCGCCGCTACCACCGGCCTCGTTCACCCAATCTGGGCGATGATAGCGATGGTGCTGTCGGTCTCGGCGGTGCTGGCCAATGGTTTCGCCGACCAACTGCTCTCCGGTGAGGGCGTCAACACGGAGTTTGCCGTCAAGGACGCTGGCGGGGATGGAGTTGCAGAAAAAGCGGCTGTCGATTAGGCGGTGACGTCGTAGCCAGCCTGCTCGATGGCGGCGTGGATGTCGTCGTCGACGACGCCGTCATCGACGACGACCTCGACAGTGTCGCCCTCGTGGTCGGCCTCAACGCGATTCACGCCGTCAATGGTCTGCAGGGCGCTCTCGACGTTCTGCTCACAGCCGCTGCACGACATTCCACTGACCGAGATGGTTTCGCGCTTCACACGATGGGGCTGATGCCCGGTATCAAAGGCTGTTACGAACGATACCGTAGTGGTTCGAAACGTTTCCAACGGAGAAGTGGTTCACGACTGTATTCACAGTGTTTCTTCTGTGCTAACTATGCGCACTGTATCTTGCACGCGTCATAGTGGTACCACAGAGACACGACTGTTTCACTGTGTTCGGTAAGAGCGACTTTCAAACAAGAACTCGGCGCTTCTACACTCTCCGTCTACTCGGCCATTCACCTCACTGTTTTCGACCCCGTCTTCGCTACTCAGTCATGCGGTTTTGACGGTCGTCAGATTTCCCCGTCCACGATCCCGATTCGATCGAGTAGCTAACGAGAAAGTGATATACGACAGATACTTGAAGCACGTCGATAACCCAAAGTCTATCATGAATAGTCAAACGTTTGAGTATCTTGGATCGGCATGCCCTGTCAGGCAAGCCTTATAACGCTAACTCCCATTTCGGTTGGTAGAAAAGGACTACTGGTTGACATAGTGGTGGGATTCGATGGAGGGGAGGTCGTTGTTCTTTTCCCGATATAAAATGAAAGAAAAGAAGCAGTGCGTTGTATCAGGAGCATCGAAAGGGATCGGTCGGGCACCTGCTGAAGCCGTGCGGACCGGAGAAGACGGGACTGTGGTGGTCAACTCCCTCCCCGCGGAGGCTGCAGCCCACGACGTCGTCGAGACGATCAACGTCAACGGCGGGATCGATCTATGAACAGTGATTCATCCGTCGCCGAGAGCACTGTCGAGGGCCAAGCTCTGTCGAAAACGGGGACACCCAGTGCTGAACGACGAACCGGGAACTCTCTGCGAGTCCCAGGGGCGCTCAGTTCGGCGAGTATGAAGCTCGTGTATTTCAGTCTCGCTACCAACGGTCCAGAGACGCCGTCAGAGCTTCGTGACAGGCTCGACCTGTCGCTCCTGTCTCTCTATCCCCTGCTCGAGCAACTTGAACGAGAGGGTCTCGTCGAACGGACAGGGGAGGCCTACACCGCTAGAACATCGAACAATGGAGAGCAGTAAGACGCCCCCCTCGGTCGAGCTATGGTGTCGTTTCGACGTCCCTCCGGTGGTCCAACGGACTCGGTCTACAGTCTGTGATCGGCTTCGGACCCTACAGTCGGAGGGAATGATCGACGAGGTGAGCGTCAATCGGTGGGGGAGTTTCCTCTATCTCAGGGAGGGTCCTGTCCTGTCAGGTTCGGAACCGGCTCGTGATGCGTTTCGAGCGTTCGAGCGCTGGGCGAGTGAGTACGGATTCGAACTCGAACCGGCGTTCGAACGGTACGACGATACACGCTTGGCTCGAAACGATCACGAGAGACTCTGTGATGGGACGTACTCCCCGACTTCTACTCAAGTGATCAGGCTTCCGATCATGTCTC
>SKXI01000247.1 GCA_007128515.1 Halococcaceae archaeon
TCACGTTTCATACACAACAGTTCCGACGTCCGACTTTCACGTCCGTCCGAGGGAGTCGTTCGATGTGAATTACTGAGTATCTATTTCTAAAAACGTATCGATACGGCCGACAGGGCCCCGGTGTACTCGGGGGGGTCCGGTGGGAGACGGACCTCTGAACATCGAAGCTCCGGAGACATGGCTACCGCCGAGGTTCGTGATACGATGACTTCGAATGAGAACACCGTTGAGAGGGTATCGACTCATGTCGTATCTCATTTGAACTACTACCATACACTGGGAATCGGGAGCCACAGTTTCTGACACGGACCGACGGGTCGCTGTACGACCTCACGGGCGCGAACTCCGAAGTGACTCGGTTCGTCGACCCCTGTCGGGCGGCCACGATCACGGACCGACCGATCGATCGTCTCGCCCGGGAACTGTTCGGATCGGCGGACGTGTGCTCGGACGATCCCCTGGTCGACGTGGGACGACCAGTTCACCTACAGGAGATCTGGGCGGCAGGCGTCACCTGTCGGATCAGTGAGGAGCCGAGAGAGGCAGAGAGCGGAATGCCCGGAGAGTATCTCGACGTCTACAAGGGCGACCGTCCAGAGACGTTCTACGAAGCGACTCCGAACCGGACGGTCGGACCGAACGACACCCTTGGTATCCGCGGCGACTCCTCCCGGGACGTTACCGAAGCGGAACTCGGCGTCGTCATCTACCCTGGAGAGATCGTCTGCTACACGACCGGCACCGATATGGGCAGTCGATCGATCGAAGGGCGAAACCCGCTGTACCTCCCGCAGGCGAAGGTCTACGACCGCTGCTGTGCGATCGGTCACGTCTCGCCTCCCCGGATACCCCTCACGCTGACGGCCGAGGAGGACGAACCCTCGAACCCGACGAATCGATGCTGCGATCGGCACGTACCGACGTGTTTTCACGACGACGGGAGCGGCGCCGACTGGTGAGGGGGGAACGCGACACGGATCGCACCGACCCGGACCGGACCGACTCGGTCCGAACGATGAAGCTCACCGGCGTCGATCACAGTCCTATGGGAGACCGTACGCACCTCGACCGACTGGACGCGGTTCTCGAGGACCGTGATCTCGAAGCGATCTGGGTCGCGAGATCGAACTCGTTCGCCTGGCTGACCCACGGGAGCAACGTCGTCGACGTCGGTTCGGAGGTCGGCGTCGCGGCTGCCGGCTACGACGGGAGTTCCCTCGTGGTCGTCACGGCCAACAACGAACGCCAGCGCTTCCGGGAGGAGGAGCTTTCGGAGGACGTGAGGGTCGAGGCCTTCGACTGGTGGAAGGGTTCGCTGGCCGAGGCAGTCGCCGAACGTTCACCGACGCCGGCTGCGGCGGATTTCGACGTCCCCGGTCTCCGACGGGTCGACGTCTCGTCGCTCCGACAGCCGCTGACGACGGCCGACGTCGAACTCGCGCGGGAGATCGGTGAGACGGCGGCCGACGCGGTCGAGTCCACCTGCAGAGAGCTGACGCCGGAGACGACCGAACGCGAGGCGTCGGCGCTGTTGCACCGACGGCTCGTCGATCGCGGGTTCACCGTTCGCTGTGTACTGATCGGCGGTGCAGAGCGGGCGCCGAAACACCGGCACGTCACCCCACAGCCGACGCCGCTCGGCCAGTACGCGGTCGTCACCACGGGGGTCGAGCGCTACGGGCTCTTCGATTCGATCACGCGGATCGTCGGCTTCGATCCTCCCGAGTGGCTCACGGAGCGTCACGTCGTCGCCTCGAAGGTCCACGCGACGGCGCTGTCGGCGACTCGGTCGGTCGGACGGGCCGGTGGACCCGCGCGGGAGGTGTTCGACGCGATCCGACACGCCTACGACGAACTCGGCTACCCCGACGAGTGGCGAAACCACCACCAGGGGGGCGCCGCGGGGTTCGCCATGCGCGAGTGGATCGCCTCCCCCGAGAGCCACGCGACTGTCCGGCTGCCGATGACGTTCGCCTGGAACCCGACGCTCCCCGGTGCGAAGAGCGAGGAGACGGTGCTCGTGACCGAACGCGGGTGCGAGGTACTGACGACGACGGGCGAGTGGCCCACCTCGAGGTTCGAGGCCGTCGGCTTCGACACGGAGATCGCGCTGAGCGACGTTCTGGTCCGGTGACCGGGACGAACTCGACGGGGACGAACCTCGGCCCGAGCGGATCGGTTCGGGGACTGGTCGTCGCCGACGGTCCGACCGGGGCGAACGATACCGGCCACCAGTTTGCCGCGGATGGGTTCGAGACCATTGTGGCGTTGACGGACGGCACCGATGTCGTCCGCACCGACGTTCCGGTTCGTACCAGGAACTCCCGGCACTGTAGCGAGCGAGCCGCGGCTGACCGCGTCTCGAGAGCGATCGCCGCCAACGTGGGGGCCCTCGACGAGCTCGTGATCGACGCGTTCGGTCCCGAGTCGCCCGACACGGTCTGGATACGCGCAGCTAGCGGGGCAGCGGACCCCGTCGTCTCGATCTACCACGACCGGGGACAGATCCCGATCGAAGTGCTCGCCTTCTCGAAGGGTGCCGACGTCAGCGGGCTCACTATGACCGTCGGGTTGCCGATCGTCAGGACGAGCGTCGACCACGGGACGACGTTCGACATCGCCGGGAGGGAATCGCCTGGCCGACGGGCACGATCCGCGCCGTCGAGCTCGGCGCACGGGTCGCGACGAACCGCGAGTGA
>SKXI01000101.1 GCA_007128515.1 Halococcaceae archaeon
CCCCCGGAGGAGGTCGCCGAACACCTCGTGGACGACGGTCCCCTTCGTCACGGGGTAGGCCAGCGGTACCCCCGAGAGCTTGTTCAGGTAGTAGATCCGGGGACACTGCACCCACGACCGGACGTCCGTGACGTTCACGAGAAACGACGGCTCGACGACGACGTACGACCCCTTCGTCGTCGCGTAGCCAGCCTCGCCGCGGAACTCCGTCTCCTCGGCGTCGGTCACGAGGAGCTCCATCCCCGTTTCGAGGTGGTCTACGGTCTCGGCCCACTTCCCCCAGAGCGTGACGCGTCGCGTTACCCCCTCACCGACGCGGAGGGTCGTCTCCACCAACTCCCGCTCGCCGTATCGCGTCGTCACGGTTCGTCGCTCTCCCGGATCCACGACGACGCCTCGAACGTTCACGCGCGAGACAGGGCATCGCAAGGAAAAAGCGTACCGATCACCTAGGGGCATCAGATAGCAGATGAAGGTACGCGACTGGGACGACGTCGTCGCCGAGGTGGTCGAGTCGAACGCCGATCCGAGCGGCTGGCGTGCGGTCGCGGGCGATCGCTCTCGAGGACTCGGAGAGGACCTCTACCTCGGCCACCCGCGGGCCGGGGTGTTCCTCCTCAAGACGTACGCGAAGAACCCGTTCGAGGTCCGTGGCGTGGGAACACGGGTCGCGAGGAGCCTCGACGACGAGATCGGAGCGTACCTCCCCCAGGAGAACGACGCGCGGTTCGCGATCCGGTCCGCGCCGGAGGACGCGGAGCGAGCGAAGGACAGAGCGCGTCGGTTCACCGAGACGGTGCGCGCGCACGCGGACGC
Organism: Halococcaceae archaeon; assembly: GCA_007128515.1. Classification (GTDB taxonomy): domain Archaea; phylum Halobacteriota; class Halobacteria; order Halobacteriales; family Halalkalicoccaceae; genus Natronorarus. Next base: position 817 of record SKXI01000101.1, read on the forward strand.
GCCGACGACCCCCGACGACCTCTTCACGGACGTGATGGAGGCGATCGAGAGCCCCGCGTTCGGGCCGATGGAGTACGATTCGACGACGCGTCCGGCGCGTCTCGACGGCCTCTCGGACAGTTTCGAGGAGGCGGAGTCCGTGTTGAACGCCGAACTCGACGACCTGATCGACGCGGACGAGGTGGGTCGCGGCTTCTATTGAGTTAAGTCGGTCCGGTCCCGCGTGCGTACATGGAGAGGACCGCGAAGGGGACCGTCGAGGCGTACTATCTGGCGCTATCGGAGGGGAAGGCACTCGCGCCCTTCTTCGCCGAACGGGCCGACCTGGTGAAAGTCGGCATCTCGGAGCGACTCGAAGGGTTCCCCGCAGTCGAACGGGGACTCCGCGAGCAGACCGAGACGACGACCGACTGGGACGTAGAGAGCCGGGCGTTGACCGTGAGCGAAGCGGACGGCGTCGCCTGGTTCAGCGACGAGGTCCGGATGGGGTGGACGGAGATCGAGACGAACGAACGCCACGAGTTCGAGACGCGCTGGAGCGGCACGCTCGTGTTCGAGGGTGGATGGCGGTTCGTCGGGATGCACGTGAGCGTTCCCCGGGAGCTCTGAGATGGTCGGTCCGATGAGCGACGAGGAGCGTCGGAGCGGCTATCGCCGTATCGGTGCTGGGTTCGTCGGGGTCGTCGGACTCTCCGCGGGGACGATGGCGCTCTCCGGAGGTGCGTCGCTTCCGGAGGCGGGCGCGGTGGCGATAGGCGGGATGGCTGTCGGATTGTTGTTACTCTTTTATCTGATCAGAAGCATGTAGCGGGTCGCTCTCACCGGCCCGCGCTGACCGGTACCGTGTCGCCTGAACGCCTCTAAGGTGTCATTATTAAGTAGCTCGCTCACCGATCTGACAGTAACGTTGAACGGCTCACCCCATTCCAGTACAACATTTATCAGTTAATTATTCGTAAATTATACCCAACTTAGCTGTTTAAATGATTAGATTTAGTATCAATACTATACGAAAAAATTCATATTGGTGCGGGACGAGGCTGTATCTGTGATGTCCGACGACAACACCACCACCGTTCGCACGACCCTCGAGAACCACCCCCGTATGATCGGCGTCCTGTTCACGACGATGCTGCTGCTCTCGCAGGCTGGAAGCGCGATGGCTGCCGCCGGTTCGACGATCGACTGCTTCGCTGGAATTGGCTGCTAACAATCAACTACAAGGTGATAATAATGTCTGAAAACAACCCCACTCCCGTCCGAACCTACCTTGAGAATCACCCCCGTATGATTGGCGTCTTGTTCACGTTGATGTTGATGCTCTCACAGGCCGGAAACGCAATGGCTGCCGCTGGTTCAACTATTGACTAGTTAGGATTCGATGTGAGGCTGCACGTAGTCGAATATCTTATAAACTGGTTGGCCTTCATTGTATTTTAGCTTTTATAATTAGATGTTAGTTGTGACGACAACTCATAACGTTAAATCGTCACTCCATTTTAACTGTTGTTCTATTTGAATAGGAACGTTTTCCAGTGATAAAAATTTGTGTAACTGGTCCTTTTTCAAAACGAAATTTCCAATGTGACCTGAATTTATATGATACTCCTCCACTCCTTCGATATGGGGGATAAAGACGCCTCCCATGCCGCCCGACGTAGTCGCGAATGCTTTGATTGACAGTTCGTACTTCTCCTGACCATCTATCTCATCAAGTGAATAAAGTAATGGCGTTCCACTCTCCGCCTGCGCGATCGTCAGTCCACCGTCACCGACGACCAGGTACTGTGTGCCGACGATGTTGTCGCCCTTCGCGACCTCGAGCGCGGCACGGAGTGGGAACCCGCAGTTGAGCAGCCGTGCGAGCGTGCCCCCGATCCGCA
>SKXI01000027.1 GCA_007128515.1 Halococcaceae archaeon
ACACTATCACTCCCGAGGGGAGCAAAGGTCGTGTGGTTTCTTCCCTCGCGAGGGAGTGACAGAGTGACGAGAGATCGTCGGTCTCCGCGCGGGCGCGCGTACGGGAAGACATATAACCGAGCCGTTCGAAGTCCGGTTAGGTTTTATGTCCAAGGACAGTGAGTACGGAGCCGGGCAGATACAGGTCCTGGAGGGCCTAGAGGCCGTCCAGAAGCGGCCTGCGATGTATGTCGGATCTACAGACTCACGCGGGTTACACCACCTCGTCTACGAGGTGGTCGACAACTCCATCGACGAGGCGCTCGCGGGTCACTGCGACACGGTCACCGTGACGATCCACGAGGACGACTCGGTGAGCGTGGCCGACGACGGCCGCGGCATCCCCGTCGACACCCACGAGGAGTACGGCCGGCCTGCCCTCGAGGTTATCATGACGGTGTTGCACGCCGGCGGGAAGTTCGACTCGAAGTCGTATCAGGTCTCGGGCGGGCTCCACGGCGTCGGCGTCTCCGTCGTGAACGCGCTCTCTTCGTGGCTCGAGGTCGAGGTCCGACGCGACGGCGGGGTCTTCCGCCAGCGCTTCGACCACGGCGCGCCGGAGTACGAACTCGAACGCGTCGGCGACCTCGACGGGGAGGAGACCGGGACGGAGATCCGGTTCTGGCCCGACGACGAGATCTTCGAGACGACCGCGTTCGACGCGGGGACGCTCGCGACCCGCCTCCGCGAACTCGCCTTCCTCAACTCCGGCGTCGAGATCACCCTGCGCGACGAACGCGACGGGACCGAGGAGACGTTCCGGTACGACGGGGGCATCCGCGAGTTCGTCGAGTACCTGAACGAGAGTCGAACCGCGTTACACCGCGACGTGATCTACCTCGAGAACGACGACGAGGACATCCAGGTCGAGGTCGCGATCCAGGCGACCGACGACCTCCAGGGCTCGATCCACGCCTTCGCCAACAACATCAACACCCGCGAGGGTGGGACCCACCTCACCGGGTTCAAGACGGCGCTCACCCGCGTCGTCAACGACTACGCGAACGACCGCGGCCTGCTGGACGACCTCGATCAGAACCTCCGCGGCGAGGACGTCCGCGAGGGTCTCACGGCAGTGATCTCGGTGAAACACCCCGACCCACAGTTCGAGGGCCAGACGAAGACGAAACTCGGCAACAGCGACGTCCGTGGCGTCGTCGAGAGCACGGTCCACGAGGGCCTGAAGACCTACTTCGAGGAGAACCCCGACACGGCACGGGCGATCGTCCTGAAGGCCGTCGAGGCGGCCAAGGCGAGAAAAGCGGCGAAGAAGGCCGAGGAGCTCACGCGGCGAAAGAGCGCGCTCGAGTCGACGGCGCTGCCCGGAAAGCTCGCGGACTGCCAGACCCGCGACCCGGGCGAAGCGGAGCTGTTCGTCGTCGAGGGCGACTCGGCTGGCGGGAGCGCGAAACAGGGTCGGAACCGCGAGTTCCAGGCGATCTTGCCCATTCGGGGGAAGATCCTCAACGTCGAGCGTCACCGGCTGGACCGGATCCTCGAGAACGAGGAGGTGCGCAACCTGATCACGGCGATCGGCGCGGGTATCGGCGAGGAGTTCGACGTGGACGAGGCGCGGTACGAGAAGATCATCGTGATGACCGACGCGGACGTCGACGGCGCGCACATCCGGACGCTCCTGCTCACGCTCTTCTACCGGCACATGCGGCCGCTGGTCGAGGCCGGGTACGTCTACGCCGCCCAGCCCCCGCTCTACCGGCTGCGCTACGGTAGCGAGGTGATCGACGCGATGACCGAGGCGGACAGAGAGCGGATCGTCGCCGAACGCGGCGAGCCGAAGCGGGTCCAGCGGTTCAAGGGACTGGGCGAGATGAACCCCGATCAGCTCTGGGAGACGACGATGAATCCGGAGAACAGGATCCTGAAACGGATCGACATCGAGGACGCCGCGGCCGCCGACCGGATGTTCAGCGTACTGATGGGCGACGCGGTCGGACCCCGTAAACAGTTCATCAAAGAGCACGCGGCGAACGCCGAGTGGGTGGACATCTGATGGCGGGCCGGAGGACACGAACGACGACGGGAGGGACGCGATGAGTTCGGAGATCCCGGACCCGGCGGAGGGGTCGCGGATCCAGCCGGTCCGGATCGAGGACGAGATGGAGCAGTCGTACATCGACTACGCGATGAGCGTCATCGCGGGCCGGGCGCTGCCGGACGTGCGCGACGGGCTCAAACCCGTCCACCGGCGGATCCTCTACGCGATGCACGGGATGGGGGTCGGCTCCCGGGCGAGTCACCGCAAGTCCTCGTCGGTCGTCGGCGAGACGATGGGGAACTACCACCCCCACGGCGACAGCGCGATCTACGACACCCTGGTCAGGATGGCCCAGGAGTTCTCGATGCGCTATCCGCTCGTCGACGGCCAGGGCAACTTCGGGTCGGTCGACGGCGACCCGCCGGCGGCGATGCGCTACACGGAGGCGCGAATGGCGCCGATCGCGGAGGAACTGCTCTCGGACATCGGAAAGGACACCGTCGACTTCGTCCCGAACTACGACGACCGACTGGAGGAGCCGGAGGTGCTGCCAGCGGCCGTGCCGAACCTGCTCGTGAACGGTTCGTCGGGGATCGCGGTCGGGATGAGCACGAACGTCCCGCCGCACAACCTGGGCGAGGTGGTCGACGCGACGATCCACCTGATCGAGAACCCCGACTGCGAGATCGTCGATCTGCTCGAGTTCGTGAAGGGACCGGACTTCCCGACCGGTGCGACGATCGTGGGACGGGAGGGGATCCACTCGGCGTACGCGACCGGCCGCGGGCGGATCCGCGTCCGTGCGGAGTACGAGCGTGAAGAAGACGGGGGACGAGAGCGGATCGTCGTCACCGAACTCCCGTTCCAGACGAACAAAGCACGGCTCGTCGAGCGGATCGCGAACAGCGTCAACGAGGGTCGCGTCGAGGGGATCGCCGACCTGCGCGACGAGTCCGACCGCGACGGTATCCGCGTCGCGATCGACCTCAAACGCGGCGCGAACGCGGACGTCGTCGAGAACCAGCTCCTCGAACACCACCTCGAGTCCACCTTCGGCGTGATCAACCTCGCGCTGGTCGACGGCCAGCCGAAGGTGCTCGACCTGAAGGAGACGCTCGGCCACTACGTCGACCACAGAAAGGAGGTCGTCCGGCGGCGCAGCGAGTTCGACCTGGCGGAGGCAGAGGACAGAGAGCACATCCTCTCGGGCAGGCTGCGCGCGCTCGAGAACGTCGACGAGGTGGTCGAGCTGATCAGAGGGGCCGACGACAGGGACGGCGCGAAGGAGGCGCTGTCGGCCGCGTTCGACTTCTCGCCGACCCAGTCCGAACACATCGTCCGGATGCAGCTGGGCAGCCTCACCTCGCTCGAACGCGAGGAGATCGAAGACGAGTACGAGGCGGTGCTCGAAGAGATCGAGCGCCTGGAGACGATCCTCGCGAGCGAGTCCGAACTGCTGTCGGTGATCAAAGACGAGCTGGGCGAGATCAGGGCGGAGTACGCCGACGAGCGGCGGACCCGGATCGCGGAGGACGACGGCACCGTCGCCCACGAGGACCTCATCGCGGAGGAGGAAGTCGTCGTCGTCGTCACGGAGGACGACTACGTGAAGCGGATGCCGCTGTCGCGGTTCGATCCGCAGGGCCGCGGCGGCAAGGGGATCATCGGCGCCCGTCTGAAGGACGGCGATCGCGTGTCGGCGGTGTTCAGGGCGAGCACGCACGACTACCTGCTCTGTTTCACGAACCACGGGAAGGCCTACCAGCTCCGGGCGTTCGAGATCCCCGAGATGGGCCGCACCGCGAGAGGGAAGTCGGCGGTGAACCTGATCGAGTTCGACGAGGGCGAGGAGATCACCGCCGTCGTGAACACCGACGACTTCGACGAGGACGAGTACCTCACGATGGTCACCAGACGGGGCTACGTCAAGCGGACCGACGCGAGCGCGTTCGAGCGCGTCTACTCGTCGGGGCTGATCGCCGCTTCGCTCGAGGAGGGCGACCGTCTCGTGGACGTCGCGGTAACGGACGGCGAGCGGGACCTCGTGATCGCGACGAGGGAGGGAATGGCGATCCGGTTCGACGAGAGCGAGGTGCGGCCGATGGGCCGGACCGCTCGCGGGGTGAACGGGATCAAACTCCAGGGCGAGGACAGGGTGGTGGGAATGGTCGCGACGCGGAACGGCCGGGACCTGCTCACCGTCACCGAGAACGGCTACGGCAAGCGGACGGCGCTCGCGAACTACCGGGTCCAGAGCCGCTACGGCAAGGGGCTGATCGACATCAAGACGAACGAGCGAAACGGCCCCGTGACGGCGGTGAAGTCGGTCGAGGAGGGCGACGACCTGCTCGTGATGAGTCGGGACGCACAGATCATGCGGATACGCGTCGGGGACGTCTCCTCCGTGGGACGGAACACGATGGGCGTCCGGGTGATGGCGCTCGACGACGAGGATCGGGTCGCGAGCGTCGACGTGGTTCCCGGATCGGGTCCCTAGGTCAGAAGATCCGTTTTCCGAGCGCGCTCGCGGCGAGTTCGGTCGCGAGGCGTGCGGTCTCGTTGCTCCTGTCGAGCACCGGATTCACCTCGACGAGTTCGATCGAGCGGAGTCCGTCGCCGAGTTCCTCCGCGACGGTTTCGAGGGCCGTATGGGCCTCTCGGTACGTCACGCCGCCGCGGACGGGCGTGCCGACGCCGGGTGCCTCCTTCGGGTCGAGCCAGTCGAGGTCGAGGCTGAGGTGGACGTCGCTCACCCCGTCGGTGGCGACCGAGAGCGCCTCCTCCGTCACGGCGGAGATCCCCCGCTGGTCGACGTCGGACATGGTGAGCACGGTCGCCTCGCTCTCCCTGATCGCTTCCCGCTCGGCGTCGTCGAGGTCGCGGATCCCGACGAGGACGACGTTCTCCTCGCGCAGCCGGGGGGCGGTCGCCCACTCGACGTCGGCGAACGAGCCGACGCCGAGCGCCGCCGCCAGCGGCATCCCGTGGAGGTTCCCGCTGGGAGATGTCTCCGGCGTGTTGAAGTCGCCGTGGGCGTCGAACCAGATCGCCCCGATGTCGGCGTCCCGGGCGCTCCCCCTGAGGGTACCGATCGCGACGGAGTGGTCTCCCCCGAGGACGATCGGGACGTGACCCACGTCGTGTGCGGCGGCGACCTCGTCGGCGAGCCGGTCGGAGACGTCGGCGACCTCCCGGACGAACTTCGCTTCGCCGTCGCCGAGCCCTTCCGCGTCCGGGTCGCGCTCTTCGGCGCGCGGGACGTGGAGGTCACCGGCGTCGAGGGGCTCCCGTCCGGCCGCGGCGATCGAGGCGGCCAGTCCCGCATAGCGGATCGCGGAGGGGCCCATGTCGACCCCGCGCCGGTTCGCGCCGTAGTCGGTCGGCGCTCCGATGAGTGTCACGTCGCGGCTCATGACGCCCGGTTCACGACCCGTCGTGTTAACGATACGGAATCGGGGCAGTGACCGCGGAAGGGCGTTCGCCTGGAATCCTACACAGTCTTCCGTCGGTTTTAAGCGAGTCGCAGTCCAACGGTGTGCCATGTCATCGATCGAACTTACGCCGAGTCAGAAAACCATCCTCACGGCGCTGATAAACCTCCACCGTGGGTCCGAAGAGGCCGTGAAGGGCGAGGAGATCGCGGGGGAAGTGGACAGAAATCCGGGGACGATCCGGAACCAGATGCAGAGCCTCAAAGCGCTCCAGCTGGTCGAAGGGGTACCCGGGCCGAAGGGTGGCTACAAACCGACGGCGACCGCGTTCGAGGCGCTCGACGTCGATCAGATGGACGAGCCCGCGTCGGTGCCGCTCAGCCACAACGGCGAGGCGGTCGAGGGCTCGAACATCGAGGAGATCGACCTCTCGAGCGTCCACCACCCAGAGCTCTGTCGGGCGGAGATCCACATTCAGGGCTCGATCCGTGGGTTCACCGAAGGCGACTCGGTGACCGTGGGTCCGACGCCGCTGTCGAAGCTCGTGATCGAGGGCACCGTCGACGGCACCGACGACACGAACAACATCCTCATCCTCCAGATCGACCGGATGGAGGCGCCGGTCGGCGAGCCGTCACACTGATACGGACGGCGTCCAGTACCGGTGATCGCCGACCCATCGGGGTGATCGCCGATGGGAAGTCAGATCCCTCCGTACGGCTGCGAGCGGTTCGCACGGCCACGGGGGTTTCAATACCTTTGTATCGCTGGCTTCCTGACCAGCAGGTATGACTGATCAGGTCGTCGTGCTCGGGGCCGGCTACGCCGGTGCGGGTGCGATCCAACGACTGGAAGCCGAGCTCGACGATGCTACCCTGGTTTGGATATCGGACACCGACTACCACCTCGTCCTCCACGAGTCCCATCGGGTCATCCGCGATCCGTCGGTGGCCGAACGGATCACGATCCCCGTCCAGACGATCAAGTCCCCGAGCACGTCGTTCCTCCAGGCCGAGGTCGTCGGGATCGACACCGAGGAGCGGGAGATCGAACTCGACTCCGGCGAGAGCGTCGACTACGACTACGTGCTCGTCACCCTCGGCTCCGGGACGGCGTACTACGGCATCCCGGGCCTCGAAGAACACTCGCTGACGCTCAAGAGCCTCGACGACGCGTTCGCCATCCACGACGCGGTGAAGGAAGCCGCGAGCGAGGCGAGCGCGACGGACCCGGCACGGATCGCCATCGGCGGTGCCGGGCTCTCCGGCATCCAGTCGGCGGGCGAGGTCGCCGAGTTCCGCGACAAGCACAACGCCCCGATCGAGATCTCGCTGATCGAGGCGTTACCGGAGATCATGCCCGGCCAGGACCCGGGTCTCCAGAGCGCGGTACGCGACCGTCTCGAGGCACGGGACGTCGGGATCCTCACGGACGACCCGATCACCGAGGCCACCGAGGGAAAAATAGCGTTCGACGAGGGCGCTCCTCTCGAGTACGACGTCTTCGTCTGGACCGGTGGGATAACCGGCAGGGACTGTCTCAACGGCGCGAACGTCGAGAAACAGCACAACCGGATCTTCACCGACGCGACGTTCCAGACCTCCGACGAGCGGGTCTTCTCGATCGGCGATTCGGCGATCATCGACCTGCCCGACAGCGAGAACCCCGCGCCCCCGACCGCACAGGCCGCCTGGCAGGCCGCAGAGCTCGTCGGCTCGAACATCGCACGCGCGATCGAGGGCCGACCGCTCGAGACCTGGACGTTCACCGACAAGGGGACGCTCATCTCGATCGGGGACGAGGCGGTCGCGAGCGGCGTCGTCGGCAGTCCGATCGGGACGTTCGGCTCCGTGCCGGCGAGGACGCTCAAGAAACTCGTCGCCGCCCGCTGGATCGCGGACATGTCCTCCTGGTCCGAGGCACGAAAGGCCTGGTCGTACCTCTAGACATAAGCCGCTCGATCACGAACTCGCTGTGTGTTCAGAGCCATTCTCCCGGACGGAGTGATCGAGTGCGAGGAGTACGACCTCGGCGACCAGGGCGTCGAACTCCACACCGGGGACGGCGAACTGATCGCCTTCGTCCCCTACCCGAACCTGATCGCGCTGGTGAACGAGGAGCTCGAGTCGGGCGATGACCGGGCGATCTTCTAGAGGCTCAGCCCGCGGATCTCGATCCCGTCACCCTCTTCGACCCTGCCGATGACGCGACCGTCCGTCTCGGTAGCGAGATCCTCGGCCCCCTCGGGGAGCGCCGCGACGAAGCCCGTCCCCATGTTGAACGTCCGGTGCATCTCCTCGTCGCTGACCGTCCCCTCCTCCTGGACGAACTCGAAGACCGCCGGGACCGGAAACGGGTCGTCGATCAGGTATCTGTTCTCCCCGAGTCGCGAGAGGTTGGTCCACCCGCCACCGGTCACGTGGGCCGCCCCGCGCACGTCGTGTTCGCGCATCGGATCGAGGAGATCGGTGTAGATCCGCGTCGGCTCCAGCAGGACCTCACCGACGGTTCGCTCCGAGCCCGGAAACGGATCGGTGTAGGCGTGGTTTCCGGTGGCGGCCTGGCGTGCGAGCGTGAGGCCGTTCGAGTGGATCCCGCTGGACGCCCAGCCGACGAGCGTGTCCCCGGGTTCGGCGCGTCCGTCGAACAGCGCGTCCTTCGGGGCGAGGCCCGCGGCCGTTCCCGCGAGGTCGAGGCCGATGACGACCTCGGGGAGGACGGCCGTCTCGCCGCCGACGAGCGCGATCTCCGCCCGTTCCGCGCCGGCGGCGAGGCCCTCGCCGATCTGTGTCGCGACCGCCTCGTCGGGTTCGTCTACCGCCAGATAATCGACGAACGCGACGGGTTCGATCCCGGCCGCGACGAGGTCGTTGACGTTCATCGCGATACAGTCGATCCCCACCGTCGAGTAGTCCGACAGTGCCTCGGCAACGAGTAGTTTCGTCCCGACGCCGTCGGTCGCCAGCCCCAGATACCGATCGCCGATGTCGAGCAGGCCGGCGTAGTCGGTCGTACCGGATAGCTCGTCGACGGCCGAGACCAGTGCTGCGGTCGCGGCCTCGCTCTCGCCGATGTCCACGCCAGCGTCGGCGTAGGTGAGTCCCTCCTCTTCGTCATCGCGTCGCCCCGTCATGGCTCAATCCCCGCGAGCGGGGGGCAAAAGCACACCGCTCCGGCGGGAAGCTAGAAGTAGCTAGTAGATCTACGATCGGTATGATCGTCGTCGCCGCGGACCGATCGGACCACGCCGGGGAGGTCGTCGAGGAGGCAGCCGCTCTGGGCGAGATGGCGGGCGAGCCGCTCCACGTCGTCCACGTCCTGACGAGAGGGGAGTTCCTCGACATCCAGCGGGCGAGCACCGAGGACACGGGAAAGCCGGTCGAGATCGATCGGGTGCGCGCGCTCGCGAAGGAGCAGGCACAGCGGGCGATCGACGGGGCGGGCATCGAGAACGCGGAGCCGGTCGGACTGATGGGCGAGCCGGGCGAGGCGGTCGCGGAGTACGCCGAGGAACACGACGCCCGGTACGTCGTCGCCGGGTACCGCCGGCGCTCGCCCGCCGGGAAGGTCGTGTTCGGGAGCGTCGCCCAGAAGATCCTCAGGGAGAGCGCTCGGCCGGTGGTGATGATCGGCGGGCGCTAGCACGCGTCGGCGGGGATCGCCACGGCGAGAGTCCCCACGATTCCGACCCGGGATTCGAGTTCGTGTCCGCAGTTCCTGAGTGTCGGAGACCGGGCGGTCGGCACGCAGCGGTCGCCTCGAACAGTTATCGTGTGGTACCGTGTAGCTCGCACATGGACGCGACACTCGACGACATCGCGTTTCTCGTTCGCTCGAACCACCGCGTGCGGGTGCTCGAGACGCTGCACGAGCGCCCCCGCGACCGGAGAGAGCTGCGTGCCGCGACCGGGGCGTCCTCGCCGACCATCGGTCGGGTCCTCACTGACCTGGAGGACCGTCACTGGATCGAACGGGAGGACGCCACCTACGAGCTGACGAGCCTGGGTGAGTTCGTCGCCGATCGGTTCGCGACCTTCTCCGAAGCGATGACGGTCGAGCGACGGCTCCGCGAGGTCTGGCCCTGGCTCCCACACGGGGTCGACGGCTTCGGCGTCGAGATGTTCACCGACGTGGTGCTCTCCCGACCGGGTCCCGGCTACCCCTACGAGCCCGTCGAGCGGCTCGCGCGGCTGCTCGACGGGACGACGTCGATGCGCGGGTTCGGCATGGCGGTGTTGAAGTCGGGGAACCTGAAGACGTTCTTCGACCGTGCGCTCGACGGTCTCGAGTGTGAGTACGTCTACCCGCCCGCCGTCTTCGATGGGCTCCTCTCGTGGGACGAAGACACCGTCGTCGAAGCGGCGACGCGGGACACCTACACCGTCCTGCTGCACGAGGACCTCCCGTTGGACGACCGGTGTGGGATCTGCCTCTTCGACGACAGGGTCAGCATCTGCTGTTACGATCACGAGTCGGGGGCGTTACGGTCGCTCGTCGACACGGGATCGACCGAACTCTACCGATGGGCCGAGTCACAGTACGGGCGGTACCGCGCGGAGGCGAGACCCCTCGAGACGGCGACGGACCTCCTCTCGATCGAGTCGGTTCCCTGACCGCCGGATCTACCAGCGGCGGGGAGGCCCCCGGCTTTCAGAGCCTGAAATATTTCACGGGACAGTTATACTTCCCCATCCAGCGTACCCCCGCCCGGGTGAAACAGCGTGAGTGACCGAACGAGCGAACTGGCTGGCTGGCAACTCGACCGGAGCGCCCCCGAGGCGTACGAACGGTATCTCGTGCCACCGATCTTCGCGCCGTGGGCCGAGGGGCTCCTCGACGCGGCCGAGGTCCGGGAGGGCGATCGGGTCCTCGACGTCGCCTGTGGGACCGGCATCGTGGCGCGACGTGCC
>SKXI01000095.1 GCA_007128515.1 Halococcaceae archaeon
AGGCGGTCGAGGACGGTGTGGTGTCGCGAGAGCAGGAGCGTCGTGTAGGTGAGCGCCAGCGAGGTCGTCTCGTGGCCGGCGAACAGGAACGTCAGGAGCTGGTCGCGGAGTTCGGTTTCCGAGTGGCGGTAGCCCTCCGGCCCCGCTCGGGTGAGCAGCAACGAGAGCAGGTCGTCCCGCCGGTCGAGGTCATCGGCCCCACGGCGTTCCGCGATCAGGTCGTCGACGAGCTCGTCGAAGGCGGCCATCGCCCGGTCGTAGCGACGCTGGCTCGGCGTCGGCACCCACGAGGGGAGGAACGCCGAGAGGCTCCGCGTGTCAGCCCGCCCGTTCAGCGCCCGGGCGACGTCGGTGATCGCCTCCCCACGACCGTCGAGGTCGAGGTCGAACAGCGTCCGGGAGAGGACATCGAGCGTCAGCTCCGAGAACCGTCGGTCGATCGCGACCTCCTCGCCCCTCGGCCAGCCGACGGCGTGTTCTGCGGCCGTCGCGACCATCGTCTCGCCGTAGCGCTCGATCCGGTCGGGCGTGAACGCCGCCTGGAGGGTCGTCCGCTGGGCACGCCACTGCTCGCCCTCGCTGAAGAGCACGCCCTCGGGCGCGAACGCGTCGGTGCCGGAGCCGAAGCCGAACTCCTCGAACCGGAACTTCCGGAGGGAGTCCGAGTCGGTCACCAGCAGCCGCTCGACGTACGCGGGATGGAGCACCATCGTGAACGGCTGCCCGGCGAGCTCGTACCGGACAACGTCGCCGTAGGCGGCCATCCGGTCGAAGAAGCCGATCGGGTCCCGGGCGAGCGTGAGCGTGTTTCCGAGGACCGGTAGGCCGTCGGGTCCGGGTGGCAGCTCCCCCGTCCCTCTCGTCTCCCCGGCCCCGGAACCGTCGTCGGGTGTGGCCGTCATCGCGGTTCCCGATAGGTCCCCTCGGGAGAAACGGGTTCGGTCGGACCGGCTAGTGTCTTTATGCTCCGTCGGTCCGACGCGTCGGTCGAGTCCGGGCTCGAACCGGCTCCAGGGGACCAACCGTGAAGTACTGTGACCTCCGCCTGCGCCAGCCCGATTCGATGCTCCACCCGATGCAGCGGTTCATCCGTCACGAGGACGTCGTCACCCACGAGGAGCTGCTGGCGTGGAACCTGCGTCGGGAGGAGGGAGTCGAGTACGAGCTGTTCTACGCCGAGGTGACCGACCCGGGGCGCTACCGGACGGCGATCGAGAACGTCGACTCGATCCGGTGGTATCGGACCGCGCGGATCGACGAGGGTTCGCTCTACGTCTTCGCCTGCCAGGAGACCCGCGAGGAGGAGCGCTCGCTCCGGCGTGCGTTCGCCGCGCTGGAGCTCGTCGTCGTCCCGCCGATCGTCTACGACGCGGAGGCCGCGATGCGGATGACCGTCATCGGCGAGGGAGAGGACCTCGGGACGCTCGTCGAGGGGATACCGGGCGAGATCGAGGTGACGGTCGAGAGGGTCGGCGAGTACGACCGCCGGCACGCCCGGATAGCGGGCGCGCTGACCGACAGACAGTTCGAGGCGGTCCGGACGGCGGTCAGACTCGGCTACTACGACGTCCCCCGGAGCGCGTCGCTCGCGGCGGTGGCCGCGGCGCTCGACTGCGCCGAGAGCACGGCCTCCGACCACCTCCGGAACGCCGAATCCGCGGTCATGTCCCGGATCGTCGAGTGAGTCCCGCGATCACCCCCGAGGACGGCGCGAGGACCCCGTCCGACGACTCGACGACCGCGTCCGGCTCCCCGTCGAACCCCGGCCAGACTCTCCCCGCCGGCCGACCCGGACGGCCCGCATCCCGGCGTGGGCACGGCCCGTGATAGCGTCCCAGCCGACGCCGACGTCTGCGATCGACCCGAATCGAGGTGTCGTGTCGATCCGCGGCAGACCCGGAGAGAGCGATCATACGCGTTCGGACGGCCGGGATCTTCGGCCCATCACCCACCTCCGTCGGTGAGCGACGCCGTCCCGTACGGACTGCTGACCGTCCCTACCCGCGGGACCGCAACCCACCGCTCGGACCGAGCGGTGAACGGGTACGGCGGTTCGAATCAGCGGGTGAGCCGTCGGAGGACGACCGTGAGCGTCGCCCCGGTCGCGGCGATGCCCGCGAGCACGGCGAACAGGGCGGCGACGTCCGCGTAGGTGAGCACGGCGCCGGCCAGTCCCGCGCCGAGCGCGCCGATGCCGAAGATCGCGAGGAAGGTGTAGCCGAACGAGAGTCCGCGGACCGACGGGGGCGAGTAGGCCGCGACCGTCGCCTGCTGGAGCGGCTGGATCGTGAACAGCGCGACGCCGAGCAGCAGCGCGACCGAGAGGAACGGGAGCACTCCGACCGCGACCGCGGGGACGAACAGCCCCGCGAGAACGGCGAGGGTCGCGAGCACGTACGAGAGCGCGCGTTCGGGCGCGATCCGATCCGCGAGACGACCGCCGAGGTACTGGCCGGCCACCCCGAAGATCAGGATGCCGACGTAGAGGTACCGGGAGACGTCGAACTCGTCGGCATAGGGGCTCTCGGGGTCGACCAGTTCGAGGTGGACCACGCCCTCTAAGAGGTCGCTCAGCAGGTCCGGGAGGAACGTGAGGAAGGCGCGGTAGTAGAGCCCGGAGAGCATCACGATGAGGAAGACGAGCGAGAAGCCGAGCGTGAACAGCGTCCGGCTGTCCGAGAGGATCGC
>SKXI01000163.1 GCA_007128515.1 Halococcaceae archaeon
CGTCAGGAGTTGGCTGTGGATGGACGCGGTACATCGCCTCTACCCCCCTGTTCCACATCAGCTCGTGGGTGACGGCCTTGTTCGCCTTCAGCATGCACTCCTCGATGATCGTGTGCGCACGATCCCTGCGCGGGTTGAGCACCAGCGAGCCGTCCTCTTTCCTGATCTCGTGCATCCGGTCCGCCAGCTCGTGTACCAGGGTACACTCCTCGTGGAGCGGGGCGTCGGGGTCGTCGAGGCGCTTTTCGGCCTGCGAGTAGGTGAGGCGTTCGTCGCTTCGGATCACCGATTTGTAGATGTCGATCTCCTCGTAGCTGAGCGTCTCCCCATCCAGGTGCATCTCGACGGTGTGTGCGAGCCGGTCCTCCTCGGGGACGAGCGAGCAGACCGTCTCCGCGAGCGTCGGCGGAAGCATGTGGATCGTGTACGCCGGGAGGTAGACCGTGTTCCCGCGCTGTTTGGCCTCCTGCCAGGTCGCCGTCTCGGGGGTGACGTAGTGGGTGACGTCCGCGATGTGGACCCAGAGGACGTAGCCCTCGTCCCGCTCTTCGACCGAGATGGCGTCGTCGAAGTCCTGGGCGTCGATCGGGTCGGTCGTCCACGTGGGTAGCTCTCGCAGGTCGCGACGCTCGTCGACCTCGCTCCGGATCTCGCTCTCGATGTCTTCCGTCCTGGCCTCGGCCTCCTCGAGTACGTCACCCGGGAACGCGTCGGGGATCTCGAACTTCTCCAACAGCTCCTCGCGCTTTCGCTCGATGTGGCGCGCGAGCTCCTCGTCGATCACGACCGGTCCCTGGCCCTCCGCGGTGCCGGCGTACGCCTGTCTCTCCTCGGCGTCGGTCACGTCGATCCCTCCACGGCTCTACAGGCGGTGAGAACTCGCGTCATGGTTTCGACTACGGGCGACGGGTAAGTAAGCGTTGTCCGGCCGCACTTCACCGTTCTCGTTCCTCGAGCGAGCCGTAGCGCTCCTCGACGGCCGTCCAGTACCAGCTGAGGAACTCCTCCTGTGTCGGATCGTCGGCGTCGACCTCACAGAGCAACCCCTCGAGTTCGTCCCGTGGCTGGTGACAGAGTTCACGGTGACAGCGCTTACAGAGGTACTCGAACCGTTTTCCCTCGCGGTCCCACCGGTCGCCGTACTTGTCGTACTCGCGGGCGTCGCCGCGGGTCGTCTCCGCGCCGCAGGCGATACACGTCACGGACCGGTGTCCCTGGCGTCGGGGACCCCACATAAACCTACGAACGAAGCGCCGGCACTTAGCCCTTTTCTCGGGTTCGATCGAACGGTCGATTTATGTCCCGCGGTGGGAGAGTACGGTCATGAACGTCACGAACCGCCACCACCTCCGGAGCGACGCCGTCTCGCGGCTCGAAGCGACGCTCGAGTCCGCTCTCGGCGTGACCATCGACGGTGACGCCTACGAGCGCGTCGAGTTCTCCGACGAGTCCTTCGACGTCGTCCTCGTCGACGGCGATCCGCTGGTGTTCACCGACGACGACGAGTTCGCGCTCACGGTCCAGGGGGCGAACGAGTACCCGCCAGAGAGAGGGATCGTCACCGTCGACGCCGGCGCGGTCTCGTTCGTCTCCGACGGTGCGGACGTGATGCGCCCGGGGATCGTCGAGGCCGACGAGGGGATCGACGCCGGCGACCTCGTCGCCATCGCCGAGGAGACCCACGGGAAGGTGCTCGCGATCGGCCGTGCCCGCGTCGACGGGAGCGAGATGGTCGGTGACTCGGGGAAGGTCGTCGACTCGATCCACCACGTCGGCGACGACCTCTACACGTTCACCGTCTGAGACGGGATGAGACTCGGGCTCGAGGGGCTGTCCACCCCGAACGGTACAGAAAGCACTTGGTGGCGAGCGAGAGCGAATCGGTATGAACCGACGGACGTTCCTGGCCGGGATCGGCGCGGCCACCGTACTGCTCTCGGGCTGTTCGACCGAGGAGTCGCAGGCGACCGGTCTCGGGAGCGTCGTCGTCTCGAACGATCGCGAGGAGCCGGTCGAGGTCCACCTGCGCGTGGGCGAGGGCGGCGAGGAGCTCCACGACGAGCGCTACACGCTCGAACCAGGGTCGAACGACGAGCTCTCGCTGGACGAGGAGTGGATGGGCGACGGCGAGTACGAGATCTCCCTGGGGGTGACCGACGAGAACGACGAGCGGACGGTCTCGACGGGGGAGTTCGCGGAGACGGTCTCGGAGTGGGACGACGACTGTTACCACGTCAGGTTCGTCGTCGGGAACGGGGGTATCGAGGAGTACGTTCGGGGCGGGGAGTGTTCGGGATCGTAACCCGAGAGCCCGAAACTAATCGGACGGTGACCGTTCAGTAGTCCTTCGTCTCGCTTTCGTCGTTACCGGCTTCGTCGGTGACGGTGAGTCGAACGCTGTCCGGGTCGTCCCGGGTTCGGAGTTCGTGTTCGCCCGAGGCACTGGAGCCGCTCACGCTCGACTCCTCTCTATCGAGGACATCGTCGCCGTCGAGCAGTTCCGTGATCACCGTATCGAGCGCGCCGTCCGGATCCGAGACCGTCCAGTCGACGTCCGCCCGTGACCACGGGCCGCTGGACCTGCGGCTGACGTCGAACTCGTCGATCTCGGGATCTGACTCCGCGTCTCCGTCGTCGTCCTCTTGTTCATCGGTCGTGAACGTGAGGACGTCCCCTTCGTC
>SKXI01000149.1 GCA_007128515.1 Halococcaceae archaeon
GAACGAGCAGCCGGAACTCGAACTCTACCTCCCAGGAACGCCCTCGATCGAGATGCTCTCGCGTCTCGAGCGGCTGTTCGAGCGGCTGACGAACTGAGAGGGGTCGTCGTAGCCACCCAGAGATCCCGGTGGCCGATCAACTGATCCCGTCTCCCGGTCCCGGATTGGGAGATCTATGAACGTCTACGATGATTCCTATGGGAGGGATCGTCGCAGTAACTCGTCGTTTCTCGATCACGAATCGAACGACACCGGTGAGGGGTCCGCCCGGGAGATCCGAGTGGCTACGACGATCCCTCCGAGAGCCCACAGGTCGGATCGGAGGACCGAACTGAACCTTTCCTCGGTCGGCCACCCGTCGACCCCTGTGGATATCCGTCGACCGTCCCCGCTGGCTCCCGTACGGTACCGGGTATGGGCGAGCGACCGCCGACGTGACCGACGGCTGTCGGTTGCCGGAAGGCGGGCGTTGATGGCCTGGCGACCTGACGCCTCTCCATGACCGAACTACCCGCCGATGCGATCTACGACCTCCGGAGTCCGACCGACGTCGCCCTCTCGCCGGACGGCGAACGGCTCGCCATCGTCGTCGACGAGTTCGACCCCGACGAGGAGACGAGACGCTCGTCGCTCGTCGTGGTTCCGACCGACGGGAACGAGGAGCCACACCGGCTCACCCGGGCCTCGTCGGCGTCCTCACCCGACTGGAGCCCCGACGGGTCCAGACTCGGCTTCCTCGCCGCCCGCGAGACCGACACGGCGTTGCGGGTCGGGGCCGACGAAGACGCGGAGAGAGGCGGGGACGAGGACAGAGGGGAGGGATCGGAAAGCGACGACGGGGACGACGAGCCGACGACGCAGCTCTGGGTGTTCGACCTCGACCGTGGAGGCGACGCACGACAGCTCACCGACCGCGAGGAGGGGGTCCGGGAGTTCGCGTGGGCGCCCGAGGGCGATCGGCTGGTGGTCTCCGCGCGCGACCCCACCCAGGAGGAACGGGACTACCTCGACCGTCGCGAGGAGGGCGGACCGATCGAGACCGAACGCCTCCAGCACAAGGCCGACGGGGTGGGCTGGCTCGATTCGGTGACGACGTATCTCTTCGTGATCGAGTACGGGAGCCGCGAGGAGACGCGCCTCGACGAGGCCTACGGTGCGGGTGCGATGGAGCCGCTGTCGGGGCTCCAGCCGGCGTGGGCGCCCGGAGAGCGGATCGCGTTCGTCACGAACCGGGAGGGAGAGCCGGACGACTCCTACGCCATGGACGTCTGCACGATCGAGCCGGACGGGTCGGATTTCAGGGAGAGAACCGACGGCTCGCTCATGGCGAGTTCCCCAGCCTGGAGTCCGGACGGCGAGCGCCTCGCGTTCGTCGCGGGCCAGCCCGACAACTGGTGTGTCCCCTCGGAGGTCTACGTCGCCGACGGGGAGGTCCGGTCGCTCTCCGCGACCCTCGACCGGACGGTCGCACGGGACGCCCGAGCGCACTGGCTCGACGGCGAGACCCTGATCGCACGGGTCGCGAACGAGGGGAACACCCGACTCGTCCGACTGCCCGTCGACGGCGAGGCGGCCTGGACGTTCGACGCCCAGGGAGAGGGCCGTTCGCTCGCCGGCTGTGACGTCGCCTCGGGGACCGTCGCCCTCCTCGTCGACGATCCAGGTACCGGTTTCGATCCGTACGCCTTCGACGCGGCGGCCCTCGACGGGGGGGACGAACCGCTCACGAGGCTGGCCGACCTGAACGCGGGGTTCGAGCGTGCCGACGCCTTCCCGTCGATGACCCGCATCGAGGTCGAGAGCGAGGGGGAGTCGATCGAAGCGCTCGTCTACTACCCCGAGGAGTTCGATCCCGAGGAGCCGGTCGTCCACCCGCTGCTCGTCGGGATCCACGGCGGGCCGATGTCCTACGACGAACCAATCCGGAGCTTCGACTTCGCGTACTGGACCTCGCGAGGGTATCTCGTGATGCGGCCGAACTATCGGGGAAGTTCCTCCTACGGCCGCGCGTTCTGCGAGAGCCTCAGAGGTCGCTGGGGCACCCACGAGGTCACCGACATCGTTGCCTGCACGGAGGCGCTCTGTGAGCGCGGCTGGGCCGACAGCGAGAGGCTGTTCGTCACCGGCTTCTCCTACGGCGGAATCTCGACCGCGTTCCTGGTCTCCCAGACCGATCTCTACACCGCAGCGGCCGCAGAACACGGCATCTACGACCTTCGGTCGTGTTTCGGCACCGACGACACCCACCGCTGGCTCGAGAACGACTTCGGCCTGCCGTGGGAAGAGAGCGAGTCCTACGACGCCGCATCGTCGATCACGGACGTCGACGCGATCGAGACGCCGCTGCTCGTCACCACCGGGGGCGAGGACTGGCGGTGTCCCCCCTCACAGGCCGAACAGCTCTACGTGAGCGTGAAGAAACGGGGTATACCTGCGAAACTCGTCGTCTACCCCGAGGAGCACCACGCGATCGGCGACCCCGACCGGGCGATCCACCGCTACGAGGAACTGGCGACCTGGTTCGAGCGGTTCGACCCGAGCCGGGAGTGAACGGCCGGTTCCGCCACCTCTTTGCCCACTCTCGATGAGGTCGTCACATGCTACCGATCGCCGACGCCTTCGACTACGAGTACCGCGGCTGTGACCTGCTCTACGGACGTGGCCGCGCGGCCGAC
>SKXI01000194.1 GCA_007128515.1 Halococcaceae archaeon
AACGGTCTCCGTCCGAGTCGTCCGCTCCGTCCCTCCGGACGTCCGCTCGACGCGTCCGTCCGTGCGATACCGACCCCGTTTCATCGTTCTCACGTCACTCGTCGGCTCCGATCGGTCCGGGACGCGTCGGGTGTCCGACTACCGGTGATAGGTGACGCGGGTGAATGACCCGGAGCCCGATACGTAAGGGCACCGGGCAGCCGGTGGTCGGGCCGACACGGTAGGCGTCGCCGAGCGGCGGCGCTCGCGGCTACGAGCGGCGGCACGTCCACACCTCCGACCGTTGTTTCCGGCGAGAGGGGCCGGTATCAAACCGTTGAGTAGCACGGATCGACGAGTCAGCCCACCCGGAATGCCCTCGCTCTCGAACGGTCGCAGCCCCTTCTCGCTCTTCCGCAGCCCCGAGTTCGCGGCGCTCGCGGCGATGAACGTCGCGAGCGGGATGGCGTTCGCGACGATCATCATCGCGCTCGCGCTCTACGCCGACCTCTTCGAGGCGTCGGGCGTCGTCGCCGGGCTCTTCGGCACCGTCTACGCCGCCGTTCGACTGGTGCTGGTGCTGCCGGTCGGCCGGTACGTCGACGTCGGCGACGCGAAACGGCTGCTCGTCGTCGGGATGGCGCTCAACGTCCTCGTGCTCGTGGCGTTCGCGTTCGTCACCTCCGTCCAACAGGTCGTCGCGCTGCGCGGCTTCCAGGCGATCGGCTCGATAATCGTCTACATCGCGGGGACGGCGATCGTCGGGACGATCGCGGCCGAGGGCGAGCGCGGGCTCTGGATCGGGACTTACAACCAGACGAGCGCGTTCTCGAGCCTCGCCGGCGACCTCCTCGGTGGAGCACTGCTCTTCTTCGTGGGGTTCCAGACCACCTACGGCGTGCTCGTCGTCCTCTCGCTGATCGCGACGGCCGGCGTGGTCGCCTTCGTCCGCGAGCAGCCCGGTGGCGCCGAGCGAGAGTCCGACGACACGGGCATCGAGACGCTGTTCGCCCTGCTACGCCGGCGGGCGGTGCTCGCGCTCGTCGTCTTCCGCTTCGCGTTCAGCTTCGGGAAGATGTCGGTGATCATCTTCCTCCCGATCTACGCCCGCACGGACTTCGCGATGACCGCGCTGCTGATCGGCGCCGTCCTCGCGGGCGGGAAACTGACGAAGTCGGTCGCACAGGGCTACGTCGGCGGGCTCGCCGACCGCGTCGGGGGCTACGAGCGGTTCATCGTCGTGGGGACGCTCTCGTACGCCCTCGGGACCGCGCTGATCCCGCTCGCCCCCGCCGCCGGGCTGGTCCTCGACCCGATCGAACTCTCGCTCGCCGGCCGGGAGACGCCGATCCCGCCGGCGTTCTTCGCGCTCTTTCTCGCCTACGTGATCCTCGGGATCGGCGACAGCCTCCGCCTCCCGACGAGCATGGCGCTGTTCGTCCGCGAGGGGGAGTACCAGGAGGCCGTCGGCGGGAGCCTCTCGCTCCGGTCGGTCTCCTGGCAGGTCGGCGCGGTCGTCGGGCCGACCGCGTTCGGACTGGTGCTCGACGCCGCCTCGTTCCTCGTCGCGTTCTGGGTCGCCGCGGGCTTCATGCTCGTCGCTGCGGCGGTCTTCGTCGTCCTCTACGAAGAGGAAGGCGAGCCCGTCGGAAGCGCCGTCGCCGGCTAGTACCGGTCCCAGTCGATCCACTCCTGTTCCCAGCCGTGACGTCGGTGCGCCGACCGTTCGGCGAACTCGCGGTCTTCCCTGTGCATCCGGTTTCGTTCCGGTGCGCCCGTCTGTTCGCCGTCGAGCAACAGCGGCTTGAACCGAACCGGACCGAATCTCTCGGTCTCGCCCTCGGCCGAGACCGCGACCAGCGACTGTTCGCCGGGGGTCCCCCGCGGCATCACCAGCCGGCCGTCCGGAGAGAGCTGTGAACGGAGCGCCTCTGGCGGCCTGACCGCGGCGGCCTCGACGAGGATCCGGTCGAACGGGGCGTACTCCGGGAGGCCACGGGTCCCGTCCCTGTGATCGACCAGAACCGCCCCATAGCCCGCTTCCGCGAGGTTCTCCCGGGCGCGGTAGACCATCGGCCGGGAGATGTCGACCGCGTGGACGCGTTCGGCGCCGACGATCTCAGCACAGACCGCCGCCGTGTAGCCGACGCCGGCACCGACGACGAGCGTCTCGTCGCCCTCCCGGGGGTCGAGCGCCTGGAGCAGGGTCGCGACCAGGCTCGGCGCGAGCGCGGTCGTCCCGTCGACCTCGTGGGCGCGGTCCTCGTATGCGACCCGCTCCGGGACGAACTCGTGACGCGGGACCGCCAGCATCGCGAGGCCGACCCGCTCGGAGTCGAGGACGCCCTTCGTCTCGTGGGCGAGGCCCTCGACCATGTCGTCGCGCAGGGTCGCCGGGTCCATGTCGCCCGTAGGGCCGCGAGGGGATATGAACCGCGCGCTTGCGGGGGCGATACGACTTTGGGGTTCGATCGAGGAGATCGGATATGACCGAGACGAACACCTGGATCAACGCGATCATCGGCGCAGTCGTGACCGTCCTGCTCTCGTTTACGGCCGTCTCGCCAGTCATCGGCGGGGCGGTGACCGCCTACCTCGAGAAGGCGGACACGGACGAGGGACTCAGGAGCGGCGCGCTCTCCGGGGCGATCGTCCTCGTTCCGATGGTGCTCTTCGGGTTCGTCGCGCTCGGTCTG
>SKXI01000179.1 GCA_007128515.1 Halococcaceae archaeon
GAGGAGGTGGTCGAACACCTCCCGCTCGTGAACCCGGACGTGATCCAGGGGGGCTACTACTCGCCGACGGACGGCCAGGCCTCCGGCGTGCGAGCCTGTGCGGCGCTCGCCCGGGAGGCGATGGACCAAGGGGCGACGTTCGTCCCGCACACACCAGTCGTCGACATCGAGACCGATAGCGACGGCGTGACCGGTATCGTGATCGAGAACGGCACGATCGCCTGCGACGAGGTGCTGATCGCGACGAACATCTGGGCGCGCCAGCTGGGCGACGCCGTCGGGGTTCACCTCCCAGTGACGCCGGTCGAACACCAGTACACGATGACCGAGCCCCTCCCCGAACTCGCCGACGGCCAGGACGTCGCCTCCGACCCGGTCTACGAGAACTACCGCGAGGTCTCCGGCGAGAAGGCCGACAGGCTGCTCACCGCGCCCGACCGGCCGATCCTCCGCGACCAGGACAACGCGATGTACTTCCGGACCCACGGCGAGTCGTACGGGATCGGCTCGTACAACCACGAGCCGATCGTCCCCGATCCGGCGGAACTCGGCGGCAACGATCCCGACGGCAACCAGGCCTCGGTCCACGACTTCACCGAACGCCACCTGAACCAGGCGACGCATCCGGACCGACCGGACAAAGCACCGCGACAGGCCAGCGACGAGTTGCTGCCGGCGACGGAGGGCAAGAAGCTCGAACACGCCTACAACGGGATGTTCGCGGAGTCGCCGAACGGGCTGCCCGTGATGGGCGAGGTCCAGGAGGTCCCCGGGCTCTGGACCGCGGCGGCGATCTGGATCACCCACGCTGGCGGTGCGGGCCGGGCGATCGCCGAGTGGATGGAAGAGGGGGTCCCGCGGCTCGACGACGGGCCGATCGACCTCGCCCACTGCGACGTCAACCGCTTTCAACCCCACGAGGGGAGCTGGGAGTTCGCCCGCGACGTCGGCGGCGAGCAGTACCGTATCGTCTACAACGTCGTCCACCCGAAGTGGGTCTGGACCGACTTCCAGCGGGACGTCCGCCGCAGTTCTGTCTACCACACGCTGAAGGCACTCGACGCGGAGCTGTGGGCCGACGCGGGCTGGGAGGAGGCCCACTGGTTCGACTCGAACGAGGACCTCCTCGAACGGTACGGCGACCGGATCCCCGATCGAGAGGGCTGGGCAGCGCGGTACTACTCGCCGATCGAGGGCGCGGAGGCGCTGCACGTCCGCAACGAGGTCGGCCTCCACGACATGACCTCGTTCAACAAGATGGAGGTGGCGGGGCCCGGTGCGGGGGAGTTCCTCCAGCACCTCTGTACGAACGACATGGATATCGACGTGGACCAGGTCCGATACACGCTGCTGTGTAACGAGGCGGGCGGGGTGCGCGCGGACGTCACCGTTACCCGTACCGACGAGGACCGGTATCTGGTGCTGACGACGGGGCGGGAGGTCGGTCGGAACCACCTCGCGTGGATCAAAGACCAGGCGCCCGAGGGCGTCTTCGTCCGCGACGTCACCTCGAACCTCGCGGCGTTCGTCCTCACGGGGCCGCGAGCGCGCGACGTGCTCTCGGAGGTGACCGACGCGGACCTCTCGAACGAGGGCTTCCCGTACTTCACGAGCCAGGAGCTCTTCGTGAAGAACGTCCCCGTTCGGGCGCTTCGGGTCTCGTACCCGGGCGAACTCGGCTGGGAGCTCTACACGCCGACCGAGTACGGTGAGACGCTCTGGGAGCACGTCTGGGAGGCGGGACAGGACCACGACCTGCGGCCGTTCGGCAACGGCGCGCTGAACGCGCTGCGTATCGAGAAGGGCTTCCGGCTCTGGGGCGAGGACCTCCACACCGAACACGACCCGTACGAGGCGGGGCTGGGCTTCGCGGTCGACCTCGATACGGAGTTCGTCGGGAAGGAGGCGGTCGCGGAGGCGAGAGAGCGCGACGAGCGCCGCCACAAGGTCGCCTGCCTGACGCTCGACGACGAGGACGCGGTGGTGTTCGCCCACCGACCCGTACTCGACGGTGACGAGGTCCTCGGCTACGTCCACAGCGCGGAGTACGGCTACGCAGTCGGTGCGTGTGTCGCCTACGCCTATCTCCCGCCGGAGTACGCGGAACCCGGTACAGAAGTAGAGATCCTCTACGAGGGCGAGCGCTACGCCGCGACCGTCCGGGAAGAGCCGCTGTACGACCCCGACCGCGAGCGGGTGCTCGCGTAGGGCCGGGGCATACTTTCTTAAGACGGGCGAGTGAACCCTGTTGTTGTATGCCATCCGAAGCGGACACGGAGCCGTCGGTACCGTCGGACTACGAGATAGCGAAGTCGGTCGAGCTAGACCACATCACGGACGTCGTCGAGCCGTTCGGGCTCTCGGGGTCGGACCTCGAACTCTACGGCGAGGACAAGGCGAAACTCACCTGGGACGCCGTCGAACGGTTGAAACAGGGCGGACGGGGCGACGGAAAGCTCGTGCTCGTCACCGGGATGACGCCGACGCCGATGGGCGAGGGCAAGACCGTGACGACCGTCGGGCTGGGTCAGGCGTTCAACCACCTGGATAGGAAGGCGATGATCGCGATCCGCGAGCCGTCGCTCGGGCCGGTCTTCGGGATCAAGGGCGGGGCCGCCGGCGGCGGCTACTCGCAGGTGCTCCCGATGGAGGACATCAACCTCCACTTCA
>SKXI01000175.1 GCA_007128515.1 Halococcaceae archaeon
CCTCCGGGGCGTCCTCGGGGACGAAGATCCGACAGTCGAGACCCGCCCGGGCGGCGTAGCCCGCGAGCGAGGCCGCCGCGTTGCCGGTCGACGCGCAGGTGACGGTGTCGAACCCCTCCGCACGCGCCCGCGTGAGCGCGACCGTCGTCGCCCGGTCCTTGAGCACGCCCGTCGGGTTTCGCCCGTCGTCTTTCACCGAGAGTGCTACCCCGAGTTCGTCACCGAGCCGCGGCGTCGGGAGCAGCGGTGTACCGCCCTCGCCGAGCGTCACCGGCTCCGCGTCGGCAGGGACCGGCAGGAACGCACGGTACTTCCAGAGGTCCTCGACACGCCCGTCGAGCGGCGCGTCGAACCGGTCGTGGATCGTCTCGTAGTCGTACAGTACTTCCAGCACCCCCTCGACACCCGGGTGTTCCGGGCAGGTGTAGGCAACCTCGCCGGGGTCGTACTCCGCTCCACAGACGACACAGGAGAGCGTGCGAACGTGGTCCATGGTTGGCCGACGCGAGGGCCCGTCCTAAACGCTACGCTACCCGAACCTCGCGTCCCTCGACGACGGGCGGGAGGGGGAGATCCGGAAACGCCACCTCGACGCGATACTCGAGGCGCTCTTCGTCCGCGCCGAAGACCGGGACGGGGACCGTCGTCTGGCCGAGTGAGGTGGCCGAGGCGGTCATCTCGACCCCGTTCACCGTCACGCGGACGCCCGCCGGGGCCGGATCACCCCGATTCTCGATCCGCACCTCACAGAGGTCGTTCTCGCCACGAGCGACCGTCTCCGGGAACGCCCCCCAGTCGATCTCGGTCGCGGGCAGCGCCGTCGCCTGCTCGTGGATCCGCTCGGCGACGCCCTCGCCGAGGCCCGCGTCGACCAGCGCCTCGACCCCAGCCTCTCGGACGTCCCCGGGGGTGGCGAAGCCCGCCTTCGCGAGCCGTCTCGCCCTGCCGGGACCGACCCCTTCGATCGCGGTGAGCCCGACGGCCCCCTCGCTTACTCCCGTCTCGACGCGCGCTTCGGTCCTCGTCACGAGGTTCGCGGCGTGCGGATCGGCGAACCGCTCGCAGAACGCGCCGAGGGCGGCGAGCAGCCGGAGCGCGTTCTGTTTGATCACCCAGGCGTCGCTCTGGAGTTCGCTCGGGACCGTCCCCGACATCGAGGCCCCGAGTATCGCGAGTACCTTCCGTTCGCCGCCCTCCAGGTCGCCTGCGCCCTGTCCCACGAGCACCGATCGTATCGCGTCGCGTTCGGCCTGGCGCGCGCTCACGCTGTCGAACTCGGCCGACCGGGCGACCGTCTCGAGCACTCCCGGGAGATCGATCCCCCCGCCCGTCGCGAGGTCGTGGAACCGTTTCGCCGTGCTCAGCCTGAGGTAGAACTTCGAGGCGAGCACGCCCAGCGGCGTCGCCTCGATCGAGAGGTCGTCCCCTAGCTCCACGAAGCCGTCGGCGACGAGCCCGTCGAGCACCTCCCGGACGCGCTCTCTGACCTCCGTGAAGCCGTACCGCTCCGGGGCGCGTTCCGCACGCACGTAGTAGAAGGTCGTCTCCAGCCACGCCATCACGTCCTCCAACCCACCGATCGTCCCGAGGGCGATCTCCGCGTTCAGGTGGGCGTCGAGGTCCTCCTCGAGTCGGGACTCGATCTCCTTGCCCTCGCGCAGGAGCCGCCGGTAGGTGTCGGCGTCCGCGCGGTCACAGACTACCCAGCCGTAGCCCACGTCGTCGTAGCCCGGTCGGCCGGCCCGCCCGAGCATCTGGAGGACGTCGAGCGGGCTCATGTCGACCTCGCCCTCGAGCGGGTCGTGGTACTTCGTGTCCCGGATGACGACACACCGCGCCGGGAGGTTCACCCCCCACGCGAGCGTCGACGTCGAGAAGAGCAGCCCGATCAGCCCCTCCTTGAACCACGCCTCGACGAGGTCCTTGTCGTTCTTCGAGAGCCCCGCGTGGTGGAAGGCGACGCCGTCGAGGACGGACTTCCGCAGGGTGTCGTTCTGCAGCTGCTGGGACTCGGTCTGGAAGTCGTAGTCGCCGCGAGCGCCCATCGGCACGTCGCGTTTCGCGAGCTCGTCACGGGCCTTCTCCGCCGCTCTCACAGTGTCCTGTCGCGAGGAGACGAAGACCAGCGCCTGGCCCTCCTCTCTGACGTGTGGTTCGGCGAGGTCGAGCGCGCGATAGAGCCGGCGGTATTTGTCGGCGAAGGCGTTCTCGCCGTGCGAGTAGGTCTCGACGCCCGCGTGGAGCTTCACCGGACGGTACTCCTCGCCGAAGTCGAACGTGCCCTCGGGACCGGCGTCCAGCCACGCCGCAACGTCCTCGACGTTCGGCATCGTCGCAGACAGCGCGACGATCCGCGGCTCACAGAGCCGTCTGAGCCGCGAGATGGTCACCTCGAGCACCGCCCCGCGCCGATCGGAGTCGAGGAGGTGGACCTCGTCGATCACACAGCAGTCGACGTCGGTGATGAATCGGTACTGCGGGGAGTCGTGTTTCCTGGTGGCCGAGTCGGCCTTCTCCGGCGTCATCACGAGGATGTCCGCCCGCTCCGCCCGGCGGGGGTTCAGCTCGCGTTCGCCGGTGACGACGTAGACCGAGTAGCCCAGCTCCTCGAAGCGGTCCCACTCGGCTTCCTTCTCGTTGGTGAGCGCGCGCATCGGCGCGA
>SKXI01000337.1 GCA_007128515.1 Halococcaceae archaeon
GGGGCGTGGTTCTGGACGATGGCGATGCACACCTTCAGCGCCATCCCCGATATCGATCCCGACAGGAGGGCGGGGATCCGGACCACCGCGACCGCTCTCGGCGAGTCCCGAACCTACGCCTACTGTGCGGTCTGCTGGGCGCTCGCCGCGCTCTCGTTCGCCCTGCTCGACCCCCAACTCGGCGCGCTCTTTTCGGTCTACGTCCCGTTCGTCGCGCTGATCGCGCTCTCTTCGATCGACGTCGAACGTGCGTACTGGTGGTTCCCGGCGCTCAACACGGTCGTCGGCGCGTTGCTCACCATGGGCGGGCTCTGGGTGCTCGTCCACGGCTGATATCGAGGACCGGAACGGTTATCATCGGGATCGCTGGTTTCGCACGACCGTTTGCCCTCCGTGAATCCGATGCGCTGAGGCTGGCCTGTAGGACACAGAAGACGAGTCACTCGAACCGATCATTTATCCAGATAATTAGTGTAATAGACAGTCTACAAACCGAATGGGGGTCATACACGTCACACGTTTCGATACCCTTCGACCCGATCGACATACCGTCTGAACTTCGGTGGGTCTCGCTCGGATCTCATCGGCTGTCAGCCAGTGTACCGCAGCGACTTCAACGGACGCACGTGCAGACGGTTGCACACCCTCGTACTCATACTGTCGGCTGTAACTATGTGGAGATTCTCTCCACCCCGTACTGACGAGAATCTTCAACGACTTACATCCGACAGTATCACACGGTGTGAGTGTGTCGAGAGACCGCGTACCGTCATCAGCCTCGATCGTGGTACGCAAGACGCACCCAAGGTGGCTCACCGCGAGACCGACTTCTTCACGTGATTCCCGGATAGCAGTTTCTTCGATCGGATACTCGTCGCCAGGTGCCTGTTTCAGCTTCCCGCCCGGGAACGACACCGTTCCTGTTGCGTGCTCTTCATTTTCTGCCCGTCGGATAAGGAGGGTTTCCCCATCTCGAACGGGGACGCGGTCGACGATAACGACCTACGCGTATCCATCCCTTCCGCACGTGATCATCGTTCATAACGCCCGGGCTAGCGTAATCGATACGCACCGTGAGTTCTGAACCCATCACCGATCGAGGGTTTCAACGAAAATCCTGGCACACGACCGGGAGTCGGGACGACACGCGGGGCCCGTCCCAACCAGTCAGAGAACGACCCCTCCCCCGACAGTCATCACCACGTTTACGATCCCAGCAAGGACTGTGAGTATCGGTTCCAGAAACGAATCGATATCGGGTACTGAGGATCCCCAGTGGGAACTGCATGCTCGGTCTGACTGATTCCTGAGGCTATCGCCACCACCGCATCCTATCCCTCCTTCATCACCTGCTAGTATGTCCCAGAGGTTACACATAAAAATAGCGAGCGGTCTAATAACGTATAAATATACTGAGTTACAGACGATGCCTTCGATCCGATCTCCGATGGCGTCGGAAACACGTGACCATACGTCAAAGTAGAGGGTTTTCATCGACCGTATGAATAGCCACTGGATAGAATCAGTCATTTTCGTATCCGTCTGCTGATATACGTGTTTTCATGGCATCTCAACCATGAGACTACGCTGGCAAACCATGTGAACCTTCCGCACGGCACGCGTCTGGCGGTGAGATCGCTGTGTAGTTCATCCACACCGATCTATTCTACACACGGTCCCCGCGAGATACACGATGCGTACCTCACACGCCCGTCCTATCGATCGTACAGCGGACGCGAGTCGGAACTACTGACGTCCCGCCGATCGGTATCAGCAACAGAACATGAACGGGTAGACCAGCGCGACCCGGTCCCCCTCCTCGAGTTCGGTGTCGAAGCCTGCGAGGTTCTCGTTGAACCGCCCGTTGACGAGGACCCGCGCGTACGTCCTCGTCTGTTCGCCCTCGGGGTTCTTCCGCCAGGTCCCCGGGAGCTCCTCGGGGGCCGGTGCCCAGCCGTGAGCCGTCGCCTCCGCCTCCGTCTCGGCGATCAACAGCTCTTCGACCGGGTACTCCTCGAAGAACGCCTCGAGGAACTCCCTGAGGGTCTCCCCCTCGAACGCGAACTCGAACCGGCTCTCTCCCACCGCGTCCCGGACGTGGCCGGTGCAGACCACCTCGACCGTCTGGACGGTCTCCGCATCGCGTGCGGTCGTCTCGCTGGCAATCTCGGTCATGATCCTCGATACGTTCCCGGGAGATGAGAGATACGTCCCGAACATGTTCGGGGAGATTGTTCGCCTGGCGCGGTCGAGAGGGTGCGAGAGCGATGGGCGGGAGTCCGCTCCCTCGGTCGTATCGACGGTCGAGACGAACGGAATCGAGAGGTACCACGAGGGTCACGACGATGGGGGTGGGTCGTCCTCGTCCACGGCGGCTGGGCGGACCGACGGATGTGGGAACCGCAGGTCGAGGCGCTCTCCGAGGGCTATCGCGTGATCACCTACGACGTGCGAGGAGACGGCGGGACGGGACCCTCCGCCGAGCCGCGGTACACGGACGACCTGTTCGCGGCCGACTTCCGTGCGCTCGTCGAGGCCCTCTCGCTCTCCCGACCTGTGATCTGTGGGCTCTCGCTCGGGGGAAGATCGCCCAGAGCTACGTCCCCTGCTCCGCGCTCGTCCTCGCCGGGAGGCCCGTCTCGACCCGGTTCACGCTCCGCGA
>SKXI01000384.1 GCA_007128515.1 Halococcaceae archaeon
CTACTGCGCCGCGCTCACGTCGACGTAGCTGTCGTTGATCTCCCAGCCACCGTCGCCGTCCCTGATCATGTACTCGCCGTAGAAGGGGACCCGTTCGGAGACCGTCGTCCTGAACGCCTCGCGGATCTCGTCCCGTGTCATCTCGCCCATCGGTTTGTGGTCGTCGTTTCGGTTCAGACAGCCCTTGAACTGGCCGTCGTGGGTGACCCGCACCCGGTGACAGTTCGCACAGAACGTCGGGTTCTCGACGGGGTCGACGATCTCGACCATCCCCTCGCCCACCCAGTACCGCGTCCGGTGGTGCATCTCCCGGTGCTCGATCTCGTCGGCCTGCTCTGCGAGCCAGTCGTGGACGCGGTCGATGTCGATCGACCACTCGTCGTTGCCGGTGATCTCGGTCATGTACTGGATCAGCTGGAGCTGCAGCCCCTCCTCCTCGGCGACGTAGTCGACCATCTCGGGGATGTAGCCCGCCGTCGGCTTGAAGACGACCATGTTCAGCTTCACGGGATCGAGGCCGGCGTCCACCGCCGCGTGGACCCCCTCGATCACCCGGTCGTACGCCCCGCTCTTCGTGATCTCGGCGAACGCATCCGGGTCGAGGGCGTCCGCGGAGACGTTCACCCGCTCCAGTCCCGCCTCGACGAGCTCCTCCGCTCGGCCCGGGAGGAACGTCCCGTTGGTCGTGAGCGAGACCTCCATCGAGTCGGGCGTCCGTTCGACGATCTCCTCTAGATCCCCCCGGAGCATCGGCTCGCCACCGGTGTACTTCACCTTCCGTACCCCGAACTCCTCGGCGACCTCGACGACGCGGACGACCTCGTCGGTCGTCATCTCGTCGTCCTGGGGGTCCATCGGCCCGCGGGTGTCACCCAACCCCTCGTTGTGACAGTAGACACAGTCGAAGTTACACCGGTCGGTGAGAGAGACCCTGAGCCCCGTCACCTCTCGCCCGAACGAATCCGAGAGCACCATTCTGATAGCCACTCTCGAACGGACGGATATAAACGAGCGGTCGAACGGGCGGGTAGAGAAACCACTCGTGGTTACGTCACCGGAGGCGTGCGAGCATCACCATCGCGACGCAGAGCAGGAGCACGGTTCCGATGGCGGCCGTGAAACTCGCGTTCCCGAGCGCGACGACGAACAGCAGGACGAGATAGAGCAGCGTCGTCCCGAGGCCGACGATGGTGAGCGCGCTGGTCTCGCCCATCGCGTGGGCGACCTCGTGAGGGTCGGGTCGGTGTCGTGGCGGGATGTCCGCACGCCAGCGGTCGTCGATCGTGCGCTCGAGGGTGACGCTCTCGCCCTCGATACAGTCGACGCTCGACGCGCTGTAGCCGAGCTCGTCGACGAGGCGCGCGAACGCGAACCGGTCGCTCCACGGGATCGGCTTCTCGAAGTCCTCCGAGACCCGAACCCCGTGTGGGAGTTCGTACCAGATCCGGACCGTCGACTCGTCGTGGTCGACGATGGACTCGACGCGCGCTCGTAGTCGCCGGTCGTCGATCGTTTCGAGGTCTACGCGACCGAGGTCGTCCGCGAGCGCCGCGGCGTCCGAGGCCGGGTGCTCTTCTCTCACCCCCTCGCGGCTGGCAGCCGTTTCGGATTCGTCCCTGTCCTCCATCTGATACCACCTGACGGCGGGGACGACCCGGACCGGACTGTCGCCACCGCACACGATATATGTTAGCGCCCGACGGACTTATTCGTTCGGGCGCGCGCTCTCCGAACCCTTATTCGCCGCTCGCGAGTACCGACCGTATGGACGAAGAGACCGTCCTCGACCGGCTCCGCGCCGTCGAGGACCCCGATTTCGGCGACGACATCGTCTCGCTCGGGCTGGTCAACCAGGTGACGATCGAGGATGGAACGATCGCCGTCTCGCTCGCCCTCGGCGCACCCTACTCCCCCCGGGAGACCGCCATCGCCGGCGAGGTCCGGGAGGCGCTGGCCGACCTCGACTACGAGATAGACCTCTCCGCGCACGTCGACACGCCGGAGAACCCGATGCTCCCGACCGTGAAGAACGTCATCGCGGTCTCCTCGGGCAAAGGTGGGGTCGGGAAGTCAACGGTGTCGGTGAACCTCGCGGCGGGGCTCTCGCGGCTCGGCGCGCGCGTCGGCCTCTTCGACGCCGACATCTACGGCCCGAACGTCCCCCGGATGCTCGACGCCGACGAGGGGCCGAGAGCGACCGAGGAGGAGAAGCTCGTCCCGCCCGAGCGCTTCGGCGTGAAGCTGATGAGCATGGGCTTTCTCGTCGGCGAGGACGACCCCGTGATCTGGCGGGGGCCGATGGTCGACAAGGTCATCACGCAGCTGTTCGACGACGTCGAGTGGGGTCACCTCGACTACCTGATCGTCGACTTACCCCCGGGTACCGGCGACACGCAGCTCACGCTGTTACAGAACGTGCCGATCGCGGGCGCGGTGATCGTCACGACCCCCCAGGACGTCGCGCTCGACGACGCGCGCAAGGGCCTGCGGATGTTCGGCCGCCACGACACCGTCGTCCTGGGGATCGTCGAGAACATGAGCGGGTTCACCTGCCCGGACTGCGGGTCGACCCACGACATCTTCGAGAGCGGCGGCGGCGAGGCGTTCGCCGAGGACGTCGAGATGCCGTATCTCGGTGGCATTCCGCTGGATCCCGC
>SKXI01000024.1 GCA_007128515.1 Halococcaceae archaeon
AGGAGCAGCGCGAGGAAGGCGAAGCCGACCATGTAGAGCGCGTAGCCGGCGACCTTCTCCTGTTCGTACTCGCGGGTGAGGTTCTCGTAGATCCACCACTCGAGCCCGTAGCTCAGGCGGATCGCCTCGAGGACGGCCGCGATCCCGACGCCGAGGGCGAGCACCGCGCCGAGCTGGGTCCACGTGAGGATCCCGAGGAGGTAGGCGGCCGGCGCTAGGACACCGGAGGAGTGAACCAGTCGCCGGCCGATCTCGTTCACGTCTCCGTCGGGTTCTCGGCCCGTTCTGTTAGCTCTTCGTATTCGTCGGCGAGGTCCGCGAACGTCGCCCGGCCGTAGCGCAACTCGTGCAGGCGGCCGACGAGTTCGTCGCTCGGGAGCCGTATCTGCCGCGTCGAGTCGCGGTCCCTGAGGGTGACGGTGTCGTCCTCGACGCTCTCGTAGTCCACCGTGACGCCGAACGGCGTGCCGACTTCGTCCTGTCTCCGGTACCTGCGGCCGATGTTCCCCGAGTCGTCGTAGCTGACGGAAAAGCCGCTCTCGCGCAGTTCGCGGGCGAGCGCGCTCGCCCTGTCACCCATCCCGTCCCTGTCCATCAGGGGGAAGACGCCGACGAACGTCGGCGCGACCTCGGGCTCGAACGCGAGGAACCGTCGGGTCTCGTCGTCGACCTCGTCCTCCCGGTAGGCGTGGTCGATCAGCGTGTAAACGGTCCGGTCGACGCCGAACGAGGGTTCGACCACGTGCGGCACGACGTGCTCGCCCGATTCGGTGACCTCCTCGACCGCGAAGCCCGTTACCTCGGTGGGGATCTCGTAGGACTCGCCGTCGACCGTGACCACCACCGCCTCGCCGTCGAACGCCTCGCGGTCCCGCTCGGCGAGTCGGGCGAGTTCCTCCGCAATGCCCGCCGCAGCGCCGCCGAACTCCGGCCCCAGGTAGCTCATGTCCGGATCGACCGTCGCGCGCTCGACCGTCACCGGTTCGTCGTACTGGCGGAACACCGTGAACTCCTCGTCGGCGTGTTCGGCGTGTTTCGAGAGGTCGTACTCCCCTCTGTAGGCGAAGCCCGCGATCTCGATCCAGTTCCCGTCCACCTCGGCCTCCGCGTCCCAGCAGTCGGCGGCGTAGTGCGCCCGTTCGCCCGGTAAGTGCTGGCGGAACCGGAACCGGTCCATGTCGACGCCGATCCGTTCGTACCACTCCGCAGCGATCCCCAGGTAGTAGGCGATCCACTCGTTCTCGAGGACGCCCTCCGAGACGGCCGCTCCGAGAGTCATCTCGACGGGGCCGCCCTCCCCGTCCTGGGCCTCCACGGAGTAGAGCGGCAGGCTGGTGTCCGCGACCCCCGAGAGGTCCGGCCGATCCGTCTCCGGATCGACGAACAGTTCGAGTTCCGCCTGCGTGAGTTCGCGCACCCGGACGATCGCCCGGCGGGGACTGATCTCGTTCCGGTACGCCCGACCGATCTGCGTCACGCCGAACGGCAGCTGGTTCCGGGCGTACTCCCGGAGGAGCGGGAACTCGACGAAGATCCCCTGGGCGGTCTCCGGACGGAGATAGCCGGGCGAGCCGCTGCCCGGACCGATCGCCGTCTCGAACATCAGGTTGAACTCGGTCACCGGTTCGCCCGCGAGCGAGGCGCCACAGGCGGGACACTCGATCGCCTCCTCCCTGACGATCGTCTCGACCTCCGGGATCGGAAGCGCTTCGGCGTCCTCGATCCCCGTGGCACCCTCGACGAGGTGGTCCGCACGGTGGCTCTCGCCACATTCGGCACACTCGACGAGCATGTCGTCGAACGTGTCGAGGTGGCCCGACGCCTCGAAGACCGGTTCGGGCATGATCGTCGGGGCGTCGAGTTCGAGGTTGTCCTCCCGGACCGAAAAGCGCTCGCGCCAGGCGTC
This sequence comes from Halococcaceae archaeon, assembly GCA_007128515.1. Lineage (GTDB taxonomy): Archaea > Halobacteriota > Halobacteria > Halobacteriales > Halalkalicoccaceae > Natronorarus. Next base: position 1,907 of record SKXI01000024.1, read on the forward strand.
CTCGACGTGGCGTTTGAGCGCGGCGCCCTCCGGACCGTAGGTGTAGAAGCCGGCGACGCCACCGTAGGCCCCCGACGAGGGGAAGAAGAAGCCACGACGCTTGGCGAGTTCGACGACCGTCTCGCCGGTCGGGCCCTCACTCATACAGCGCCTCGAGCAGGTGGATGTCCTTGAGGATACCGACGAGGTCGTCGCCCGAGACCATCGGGATCTGTTCGATGTCGTGGCGGATCATCTGCTGGGCGGCCTCCTCGGCGCTTCGCTTGCGGGTCACCGTCACCACGTCCTCGGTCATGAACTCGCCGACCGGCGCCTCCGGGATGACGACGTTTCTGGTGGGGACCGACCGGCTCGCGACCGCCTTGATCCCCTCCCAGGCCCACTCGCTGTCCTGTCCGGCGACGGCGTCGCCGGGGTTCTCCTCGCCGTCGACGACCTCCGCGACCGCGATCACGTCGACGGCGGTGACGATACCACACATCCTCCCCTCGTCGTCGAGGACGACGGCGTACGGCTCGTCGGCGTAGTAGAGCTCGCGCTCGGCCACCGGCAGCGGCGTCTCCCGGTAGGTCGTGTTGACGTGACGGTCCTCGAGCCCGCCGACTTCGGTCTCGCCGTCGACGTCCCCGTTGGCGATCGCCCTGACGACGTCCGTGATCGTGACGATCCCCTCGAGCTCGTCGTCGACGACCGGCACTCTCCTGGCACCCTCCTCGACGACCAGCCGCGAGAGCTCCGCGAT
>SKXI01000151.1 GCA_007128515.1 Halococcaceae archaeon
CCGCACCGCTGTGACGGCGACTGCGACGCCGATGACATGGGCGAGCCGGCCGGCGGCGGCGCGTTCTACGTCTCCGGGTTCGTCTCCGACGGGGGCGACCTCACGTTGAACGGCTGGATCTCGACCGGGACCGACCCGTTCGTGATGGACGGCGAGCCGATAGGGGTGCCGATGACCCGGCCGATGGACGCGGAGGTCCACCTCGCGGTGGCCCCGCACGGGGCGTTCGACCCCGCGATGATGCCCGAGATACTGCAGACGCCGACGAGCCCCGGGCCAGACATCTGGTGGGGTGCGATCTTCGAGTGAGCCCGAGGCTTCGCTCGCTCGCTCGACTGTTACCGACGAACATGTCACAGGAACGAACGACACGGAACGACGGTACGGGAGGGCCGTACAGACGAGAAGAGGGCGCCGACGAGGGTCGATCCGGTGGGTCCGGAGGCGTAGATCCGGTGCTCGCCTGGAACGAGCTGCTCGCCGAGCGGATCCGCGAGGACGAACTCGGCACGGCGGGGGCCTCGCGGACGTTCTGTCTGCTCGACACGTCGATCTACGACGCGGTGAACGGTATCGACGCGGCCAGACCGGAGGAGTCCCACTGCGAGCCGTACGCGGTCGACCCGGACGTCGAACCGGCCGCCTCGCGTCCCGCCGCGGCGAACGCGGCGGGCCACGAGGTACTGACCGCCTACTTCGGCACGGACCCCCGGTTCGAGGAGACGTTCGCGACGATCGACGAGGGGCTCTACGGTGCCGACCGGAACGTGCGCAAGGGAACGGCGTGGGGCAGGGAGGTCGCATCCGAGATACTCGCCCTCCGAGCGGACGACGGCCACGACGCCGGGACCACCTACGAGATCGGCGAGGGCTCGGTCTGTACCGAGCCGGCGTGTTTCCGGTACGAGTGGGGCAGTCCCCACTTCTCGCGGGTCGACCCGTGGACGTGGGACGTGGAGGCCGACGGACGTGACGCGTTCCGGCCGGACGGACCGCCACCGCTCGACGGCGGGGAGTACGCCGCCTCGTGGATCGAGCTCCACGAACGCGGCGAGGACCGAGCGGACCGGCCGCCGGAGCAGGTCGAGATCGCGGAGTTCTGGCGCGGCGGTGCGGGAACGACCCGGCCGTCCGGACGGTGGATGGTGATCGGGCTGACCGTCGCCAGTGAGGCGGACCTGTCGATCTCGGAGACCGCCCGGCTGTTCGCACACCTCGCGCTGGCCCTCGGCGACGCGGTGATCTCGACGTGGGAGTGCAAGGCCCACTACGGGTTCTGGCGACCGATCACCGCGATCCGGGAGGCAGACGCCGACGGCAACGACGACACGTTCGCGGACGAGGGGTGGACGCCGCTGGCGGTCGGCGGCTCCCCCGAGTACTCCTCCGGGCTGGCCGCGTTCGGTGGCGCCGGGAGGGCGGTCCTCGTCGAGTACTTCGGCGACGGGACCCCGTTCGATCTCACGCTCCACGCAGGGAACAGCCCGGAGGAGCTCTCGCCGACGACGCGGTCGTTCGACTCGTTTTCCGACGCGCTCTCGGAGTCGATGGACTCGCGGGTCTACGTCGGGAACCACTTCCGGTTCACGCTCGATGACTCCCGGGAGGCCGGCGAGGAGATCGGCGAGCACGTGCTCGAGACGCACCTGACCCCGGTCGACTCGGACCGACCGGGTCGGGGACGCGGTCGGCGAGGTGACTCCGGGGACGTCCCCGCGGAGTAGACCCGGCCACCTGGCGCTTCGCTGCACGGCCCTCGGCGGATCCGCCCGCGTACGATCCACGAATCGAGTGGCCCGGGCCGCGAGAGCCCGGCTCGGATCACTGCGACGCCGGAGAGCACGACGAGGAAGACCACACGACGTCGACGAGGTGCCGGCAGATCTCGACCGTCCCTACGGAGGTGTGACGCCCGACGTCGTACCGGCCGACGGCCGATCGGTCCACCAGGAGCGGAGCTCGCTCGGACTCCCTGGGATCCGAGGGAACGGCGATATCGATACCCCGTTCGAGTCCACACCCGTTCGGCCGACGCCGAGTCACTCCACCCGCGGGGCGGTCTGGTCGGTCCGGCCGGGGATCTCGATCTCGATCTCGAGTTCGGGCTCGCCGAGGCCCTCGAAGTCGATCTCCATCATCACGGGCTCTCCGAACGGGAACGGAAGCTCCCACTCGTCGTCGACGATCGTGAGTTCGTCACCGTCGCGTAGCTGTTCGCCGAGCGCGATGAGGAACTCCCCCGCCTCCGCCGCGTCGAGCCGATACTCCTGCTCGAAGTCACGCCCGGCCCGGATCAGCGTTCTCTCCGTCTCTGGGTCGGTCATCGTGAGAGAGTACGGGGGCACCGAGCAAAACCGGTACGGTCTCTCACACTGCTGATACTGATCGTTGGGAGTCGTTCCGGTATCGACCGCCCGATGTCGGGCGATCGAACCGGTACACAGTCGCAACAATCACTACGAGAGTTCGGGTGGCCCCTGAGCGGGCGCCGCCGCCGTCGTCCCGCGTTCAGACCACCGCGCCGACGTAGAGCACGACGACGAGGAAGACCCAGACGACGTCGACGAAGTGCCAGTACATCGAGACCGTGCTCACGGAGGTGTGGCGTTCGGCGTCGTACTGGCCGGCGAGCGCGCGGAAGAGCAA
>SKXI01000226.1 GCA_007128515.1 Halococcaceae archaeon
ACAGGGCCAGGCCTCCGGGATGACGAAGGTCCAGGGTCGCCAACGCGAGCGCCAGCGCTCGGGCATCGGGAACGCAGGGAAGTTCTCGAAGGTCCCCAGCGGCGAGAAACCGACGAAGAAGACGAACCTCAAGTACCGCTGCAGCGAGTGCGGCAAGGCCCACCTCCGGAAGGGCTGGAGAGCCGGCCGACTGGAGTTCCAGGGCTGACCATGGCGGGAAGCTTCTACACCGTCGTCTGTCCGGACTGCGGCAACGAACAGATCGTCTTCGGTCGGGTCTCGACCGAGGTCGCCTGTGCCGTCTGCGGGACGACGCTCGCGACGCCCACGGGCGGCGAGGCCGACCTCCACGGCGAGGTAACCGAGACCGTCGAACAGAGAGCATGAAGTACAGCGGCTACCCCGAACCGGGCGAGATCGTCGTCGGGAAGGTCGACGAGATCGAGGACTTCGGCGTCTTCGTCGACCTGGAGGAGTACGAGGACAGACGCGGGTTGGCGCACATCAGCGAGGTCGCCTCCGGCTGGATCAAGAACGTCCGCGATCACGTCCGCGAGGGCCAGACGACGGTCTGTAAGGTGCTCTCGGTCGACGAGTCGAGCCAGCAGATCGACCTCTCGATCAAGGACGTCAACGACCACCAGCGAAAGGAGGCGATCCAGCGCTGGAAGAACGAGCAGAAGGCCGACAACTGGATGTCGATCGCCTTCGGCGAGGAGGCAGCGGAGTACGGCCGGATCGCGAACGAACTCGTCGAGGTCCACGGGACGCTCTACGACGCGTTCGAGCAGGCGGCGATCCTCGGCGAGGAGGCGCTCGAGGCGACCGACCTCTCGGAGGCGGAGGTCGACGCGATCGTCGAGACCGCCCGCGAGAACGTCTCGGTGCCCTACGTCGAGGTGACCGGCTACGTCGATCTCGTCTGTTCGAGCGAGGCGGGCGTCGACGCGGTGCGCTCGGCGTTGCAGGCCGCGGAGGGCAACGGCGAGGTGCCCGAGGAGATCGACCTCGACGTGACCTACGTCGGTGCGCCGGAGTACCGGATCAAGGTGCGCGCGCCGAACTACAAGACCGCCGAGAGCCAGCTCGAAGCGAGCGCCGAGCGCGCCCGGGCCGCCATCGAGGCCGACGGCGGCTCCGGCGAGTTCCACCGCGAGCGCCGGACCGACGACGAGTAGTGATCTCGGATATCAAGGTCTGTTCGGCGTGGCACGACGTCCACGACCGGCCGGTCTACACGCTCTCGTCGACCTGTCCCGACTGCGGTGCCGACGCGGTGAACAGCTCGCCGGCCCGGTACAGCCCAGAGGACCGCTACGGGGAGTACCGACGCGCTCTCAAGCGGCGTACACGCGAGTGATGGACAGCGAGATCAGGATGAGTCAACTTCGGCTGTTTTCTCGCAACTCTCGTGCTATTTCAGAGGCCGATCCTCCTACGGGGACGAATTCAGTCAGTAGTAGAAACACTCTTGCTATCCACTATAATATCTGCCATGAAACGACGTACGCTCCTCGGAGGAGTTTCAGCAACGTGGCTCATCTCACTTCCCGGATGTGCATTTCAAAATTATTCGGATCGAGATCAGGGTAGTCATGCAGATCTCGTCGTGTGGAACCTCACTGAACGTAGCCAAAACGTTACAGTGCTGATCGAAGATGAGTCACGGGAGACGATACATCAGGAGCAGTACGAGCTATCTCCAGAAGATACCGAGAACTACAATCAGAGAGAGTCCGAAGTCGTGCGTACTAATCGAGACTATCATCTCGAGGTGGAGGCAAACGGTCGACAAGCGACCGACGAGTTGGGCGTTCCACAGCCGGGAGTCGTAGATATAACGATTCACGAAGGAGAGATCGAGTTCGATTTCGGACCCGTAGAGGGGTGAACAGCTCCTCGCCATCTCTTCCGACCGACGAATACCGGCCCCGTAACCGTGCAGTACACACTCGGCTACGAACTGTGTCGAACCGTTCACGCGCCCCTCTCCCTTCGACTGCCGGAAACGATCTGCCTACCGACGCGCTCTTAAGCGGCGCACACGCGAGTGAGGGTATGGACGACGTCGAGACGGTGGTTCACGCCGATCCCGAGCTCCGAGAGCCAGTACTGATCGAGGGGCTCCCCGGGGTCGGGCACGTCGGATCGCTCGTCGCCGAACACCTGCTCTCGGAGGCGGAAAGCGAACTCGTCCGCCGGTTTCACTCCGAACACTTCCCCCCACAGGTGACCGTCGGGGACGAGGGCGTCGCCGAACTCGTCTGTGCCGAACTCCACGCCGTCTCCTTCGAGAACCAGGACCTGCTCGTGCTCTCGGGCGATCAGCAGGCCGCGAGCGGCGTCGGCCACTACCGGATCACCGAGGCGGTCCTCGACGCCGTCGAGGAGTTCGAGGTCTCCCGGCTGTTCGCGCTCGGTGGGGTTCCCACCGGCGAACTCATCGAGGAGTACGACGTCCTCGGGGCGGTGTCGAACGCGGAGAGCATCGAACCCCTCGAGGAGGCGGGCGTCGTCTTCCGTGAGGGGGAGCCTGCGGGTGGTATCGTCGGGATCAGCGGGCTGCTGGTCGGCCTCGGCGGTCGTCGCGGGCTCGACGCGAGCTGTCTGATGGGCGAGACCAGCGGCTACCTCGTCGATCCGA
>SKXI01000417.1 GCA_007128515.1 Halococcaceae archaeon
CGACTCGGCCCCCGTCTCCGATTCGGCCCTCGACGCGATCTTCGGGGCCCTCGCGGCCGAGCGTCGCCGATCCGTCGTCCGATACCTCGACGAGCACGGCTCGCCGCTCGCCCTCGACGTGCTCGCGACGGTGCTCGCCACCGCCGAAGCCGACGGGCGGGTCGTCGGTCCGGACCCGGCGGTCGCGGACGAGGTCTACGCCTCGCTCTACCACGTCCACGTCCCGAAACTCGTCGAGGCCGGTATCGTCGAGTACGACGGAGCGGGCGACACGGTCGAGCGGGCGGAGAATGCGGAGACCGCGATCGGCTTCCTCGACGCACCCGAGACCGCGACATCCGGCTAGGGAAGCGCCACGCCGTTTCGCGCGAGGAACTCCGTCACGTCCTTGATCACGACCGGGCTGCCGATGATCCTCACCCGTCGCTGCTCGTCCGGGAAGAGCGTGACCGGGAACTCCGTCTCCAGCTGGTCTCCCAGCCCCTCCAACGCGGAGCGTGGGAGCACGATCTGTGTGCTGTCACGGAGCCGCGTCGGATCCGGCATATCCCTACCGTGTGAGAGGGGCCGTATTACCCTGTCGGTTCCCCATCACGACACCCGAACGACCCGTCGTTAGCGAAGACGACCCCGACCGATCCCGTCGCTGAACGAAAGGGGTTTTTCGCCGAGGCGACGAGAGGGTGACGATGGGACTGGAAGAGGAGATCGAGGCGATCGAGGAGGAGATCTCCTCGACGCCGTACAACAAGTCGACCGAGAGCCACATCGGCCGACTGAAGGCGAAACTCGCCGAGAAGAAGGAGAAACTCGAGAACCAGTCCTCCGGCGGTAGCGGCGACGGCTACGCCGTCTCGAAGACGGGCGACGCGACGGTCGCCCTCGTCGGCTTCCCGAGCGTCGGCAAGTCCACGCTGCTCAACGCGTTGACGAACGCCGAGAGCGAGGTCGGCGACTACGAGTTCACCACGCTCAACGTCCAGCCCGGGATGCTCCAGTACCGCGGGGCGAACGTCCAGCTGATGGACGTCCCCGGGCTGATCGAGGGCGCCGCGGGCGGCCGCGGCGGCGGTCGCGAGGTGCTCTCGGTGGTCCGGACCGCCGACCTCGTGCTCTTTCTGCTCTCGGCGTTCGAGATCGACCGGTACGAGCGCCTGTGGAACGAACTGTACGAGAACAAGGTCCGCCTGGACACCGAACCGCCGGACGTCACCGTCTCGAAGAAGGGCCGCGGCGGGATCCGGATCACCTCCAACATCGACTTCGGACTCTCGGAGGAGGTGGTGAAGGAGGTGCTCCGCGAGTACGGCATCGTCAACGCGGACGTGACGATCAGGGAGCCGATCGACATCGACCTGCTGATCGACGCCGTCATGGAGAACCGGGTGTATCTCCCCTCCGCGGTCGCGGTGAACAAGGTCGACCTGATCGACCCGACGTACGCCGAGACCGTGAAACAGGAGCTTCGCGAGCACGGTCTCGACCCCGAGGAGGTGACGTTCATCTCCGCGGAGAAAGAGAAGGGCCTCGACGCGCTCAATGAGCGCCTCTGGGAGGACCTGCGGCTCATCCGGGTCTACATGGACAAACCCGGTCGCGGCATCGATTACGAGGAGCCGCTCGTGGTCAGAGAGGGGTCGACGGTCGGCGACGCGATGGCGAAACTCGGCGGCGAGTTCGAACGGCGCTTCCGGTTCGCCCGTGTCTCTGGCCCGAGCGCGAAACACGACCAACAGCAGGTCGGCGAGGACCACGTCCTCGCGGACGAAGACGTCCTGAAACTGATCCTCAGGCGATGAGCCGCCGCCTCGCGGTGCTCTGCTCGCTCTCCCTTCTCCCGTGGGTCGTGATCGTCTACCCCGGCGAGGTCGACCTCGTCTTCGGCTGGGGGCTGCTCAACTCGAGCCCCGTTCACCTCGTTCACCTCTACGACTACCTCTTCGTCCACACGCTCGGACCGGCGGCACTGCCGCCCCATCTGCTGGCCTGGCCGCTGTCGGTTTCGTTCTACCTCGCCGCGCTTTGCAGCGGGGGGCTCTCGCTCGTCGATCGCGAGGATCGCCGGCTCACCGCCTGCCTGGTGCTCGTCGCCGCGCTCTCGAACCTGCGGATGTGGTGGGGACTCTCCACTACCGGCCTCACCGCCGTCCCGCTCGGAGCGATCGGGATGGTCGCCTACACCTGGTGGTTCCACACGGCCGACCTCCGGAGGGTGCTCCCGGCGTGGGACGAGACCTCTCGGGACTGATCAGTCGTCGTCGGCCGCCGGTTCCGAGGATCGCTGTACCTGCCTCGGCTCGATCCCGCGTCTGCTCGAATCGAGCTCCGAGAGGCCGTAGACGAGGCCGACGAGCGCGAGCACCCCCAAGAGGAGCAGGACGATCGGCGAGATTCGGGTGAACCCCCAGACGAGCATCAGGGCGGTGACGACGAGCGCCACCGTGACGGCGTAGTAGAGCTGTGTGCGGACGTGGTCGATCAGGTCCGCGCCGGTGAACGTCGCCGAGAGCACGCTCGTATCCGAGATCGGCGAGGAGTGGTCGCCGAAGATCGCCCCCGAGAAGACCATCCCGACCATCGCGGCGACCATCGTGTGGTCCCCGGTCAGGCTCCAGGCGACCGGCACCGCGATCGGCGTCACGA
>SKXI01000287.1 GCA_007128515.1 Halococcaceae archaeon
CGCAGCCGGCACGTTCTCGTCCGGTGGAACGACGGAGCCCGACGTGGGGACGATCGAGCGAACGAGGATCGACCTCACGTCGAGTCCTCGTCTTCCCCCAGATCCGGAAGCGTGAGCTCGACGGTCGTCCCGTCGGTCGTTTCGAACGAGAGTTCGCCGTTCAGCGTCGTGACCGACCACTGCAACTGCCACAACCCGAGTCCCGTTCCGTGACGGAGGGGCGTTTCACCTCCACGGTCGATCGCCTCCCGTTCGGCCTCCGGGATTCCCGGCCCGTCGTCGGCGACGGTTACCCGATAGCCATCGGGACGCTCCTCGACCGCGATCCTCACCGTGGCGTCGGCGTACTGCAGGGCGTTGTCGATCGCGTTCTCCAGCGCGAGAGTCACAGCGTTCCCCCTCGTCACGAGCCGTGCCGACCCCGGCAGGTCCAGCGACACGGTCACGCCCCTCGCGTCTACGTCGGCCGCCTCGAGGACCTCCCGAACGACCTCGCAGAGATCGACCGTCGTCCCTGCCGGTCGATCCGAAACCAGTTCGTCGACCGTCCTGGCGTTCCGTCCGAGGGCGGCGATCTCGTCCGTCGCCTCGATGATCGTCTCGGCGTGGCCGTCCGCGTCCGTCTCGTCGAGGAGTTCCGCGTGGCTTCGGATCACCTCGACCGTGTTGCGCAGGTTGTGCCGGAGGACGCGGTGGAGGACGGTGAGACGCTGTTCTCGGAGCTCCCGGTCGGTCACGTCCCGCAGACTGAGCATCGAGCCGAGTTCGCGGTCGTGTTGGTCGGTGATCGTCGAGACCTGCGGGTCGTATCGCCGGGCCCCGTCTGTCGTCCGGATCGTCACCGTCTGCAGCTCCCGCAACTCGTCGCTGTCGTGGCCGAGGAGCTCCGAGAGTGCGACGCCGAGCGAGTCGGTACGGTCGGCGTCGATGGCGTCGTTCGCGGCCCGGTTTCGTTTGACGACCCGATCACGGCGGTCGACGATGAAGACGAGGTCGTCGGTCTCCCGTACGATCGCCCGTTCCCCGATCGTTCCGACGGCCGGGGTCGAGTCGAACGTCCGGTATCGATAGAGCGCGACGGCGAACGCGATCGCGGGGATCGCGAACGCGGCGACGTAGAGCGCGGCGGTTCCGACGGGGCTCTCGTCGACCGGGACCGTCGTAGACGTATTGATCAGCAAGAAGTTCGAGATCGGCGCGAGAGCGAGGGCGAGCCCCTGTGACAGCGAGAGGTGGTCGTAGACGGTGGTCGTCTGGAGGACGAGGTAGAGGCCGAGGCTCAAGAGACCGAAGAAGTAGATGAAGACGGCGCCTCCGAGGAGCGGATCCACCACTCTCAGGTCGATGTCGGTCGCGAGCTGGAGCCCCACGAGGAGGAGGAACCCGAGGTACGGTGCGAGGAGCAGCCCCACCGTCCTCGGTCGGACCTTCGTGTACCGACCGGTGTACTGGAGTCCGAAGAGCGCCCACGGAACGCACCAGAGCAAGAAGAACGCGACGCCGACCTGGGACCAGAGTGTCGCGTCGCCGAGGCTGGGTCCGACGACGAGTGTTCCCACCCCGCCACCGAACCCGCCGATCCCCATCAGGACCATCACCGCGGCGAACGGGGTCGCGCCGGGTTCGTCCCAGGTCCGGGCCGTCCGGTAGCCAAGCCAGCAGAGGGCGACGGTGATGGCGATCCCGACGCCGTAGAGCCCTCCGATGAGCGAGACCGTCATCGTCCTCGGGCTAATCGTGGCCGTGTGGTATTAATCGATCGTGTCCGTGTCGGAGGCGTCGGTGGTCCTCGATGGGATCTTCGATCCCGACCGACCGACGCGGATCGACGCTCATCGAGCCGAGCCCCGCAGGATACGGCCCCGCGAACGTCGTGCTGGATCGGTAGCCGCGTCCGTTCGATGCGTTCACTCGTGGCGGAGCGCCTCGATCGGATCGACCCTGGCGCCGCGCCACGCCGGGTAGAGCCCGGAGCCGACGCCGACGCCGACCCCGACGACGATCGCGATGACGATCCAGTCGATCGGGTAGACCATCGGCCACTCGAGCAGGGTCACCCCGAGATAGCCGACGCCGAGTCCGACGAGCACCCCGACGACGGCGCCGATCAGACCGAGGATGACCGACTCGACCAGGAACAGCTGCATGACGTCGCGTCGTCTGGCACCGACGGCTTTCATGATCCCGATCTCCCGGGTGCGCTCGGTGACGCTGACGATCATGATGTTGGCGATACCGATCGAGCCGACGACGAGCGCGATGGCGGCGACCGCCCCGATGAACGCCGTGAGCTGACCCACGAGGTCGTCGAACTGCTCGACGGCGTCCTCGATCGTCTGAACCGCGATCTCGTCGTCGTCCTCCTTGAGCTCCGAGGCGTCTGACTCCTCGGCCAGGTAGTCGGTCACCGCGTCCTGGGCCGGATCGACGTCGCCGAGGGACTCGACGCCGACGACGAGCGACTGGTAGACCGGCTCCCTGTCCCCGTCCGGGGTCTCGATGGTCGTCTCGTGGTGCTCGTCGACGGGGAGGTAGACCAACGGCGGTGACTGGCCGCCGAGGTCGTCGTCGACGACGCCCGCGACAGTTACGGTCCTCTCCTCGCCGTCTTCGAACGTCACGGTGAGCTCCTCGCCCGCGGAGAGGTTCCCCTCGAAGGCGTCGTTCACCCGTTCGCTGACGACGGCCTCGTCGGCCCAGTCGAACGGCTCGCCGTCGACGAACTCGTCGTGTTCGAACCGGTCGGGGGTCGTCGCCTGGCCCTCGACGACGCCGGTTACCCGTTCGTCGTCGTACTCGGTCTGGGCGAGTCCGATCGACCCCTCCGGAGCGACCCACTCGACGCCCTCCAGCTCCTCGAGCGCCTCGACGTCGCTCTCGGTGTAGATCGGCGTGTCGACGAGCATCACCCCGAACCCGTCGGGTGGATCGGTCTGGGTGTGCACGGTCATCACCGGCTCCTGCTCGGCTTCGATCTCGCCGACGACGCTCTGGGAGAACCCGCCGCCGAGGACCATGAACGTGATGACCGCGGCGACGCCGAGGATCACGCCGAGCGTCGTGAGCGTCGACCGGAGTTTGTGCGAGGTGATCGACCGCCAGCCGATCCGCAGACACTCCCGGAGGTTCATGATCCGCCTCCCGATCCGTCGACCCGGTCCTCGGGATCGGGTCGCGGACGACCTCCCCGTTCGTTCGGGTCGAGCCCCTCGACCTCCTCGATACGTCCGTCGAGGAGGTGGACGATCCGATCCGCGTGGTCGGCGATGTGACGCTCGTGTGTCACCATCAGGATCGTCGTTTCCTCCCCGTTGAGATCCCGGAACAGCCCCATGATCCGTTCGCCGGTCTCCGTGTCGAGGTTACCCGTCGGCTCGTCGGCGAGCAGTATCGCGGGGTCGTTCGCGAGGGCGCGGGCGATCGCGACACGCTGGCGCTGCCCGCCCGACAGTTCGGTCGGCACGTGGTCGAGACGGTCGCCGAGTCCGACCCGTTCGAGGAGTCCTCGGGCTCGGTCGTGACGATCCGATCCCTGACGGCCGTGGAACACCATCGGCAACGCGACGTTCTCGACGGCGGTCAGCCGCGGGAGCAGGTCGAACCCCTGGAAGACGAACCCGATCCGGGTGCCCCGAACTCGCGCGCGTTCCGCCTCGGAGAGCTCCGAGGCCACCTCTCCTCCGATCTCGACCGTCCCCTCGTCGGGGGTGTCGAGGCAGCCGAAGAGGTTCAAGAGGGTGCTCTTTCCCGAACCGCTGGGGCCCATCACCGCGGTGAACGACCCCGCCGGTAACGTGAGCGACACGCCGTCGAGTGCGTGGACGGGTTCGCCGAGGTAGTACGTCTTTCGCACGTCGTCGACGGCGGCCGCGACCGGCCGTCCGGACGTCTCGGTTACCGGGTCGACGCCGTCCTCGACGTCGGTCGTGGGCGTTCCCGTCGGTAGCGTTCGGGACAACTGTGAGAGGCTTTCGAGCGGTGACGTGATCATGACACTCCTCACGTGCCGTCTACTCCCGGAGGGCGAATAACGGGGTACCAGGGGTTTCTCGGCCTGAAACGATCTGGAGTCCCGGGCCGTGGAACCCCCGCCAGCCGATCTCCCGGCTCTCGCCCAGGATCAACGCGTTCACGGGCACGAACGCGCCCGGCAGGTGTAGCGATGCCGGCGCCGCGTAGGCGAGCGGTCCGTAACCGAGTGCCCGGAGGACCGGCTGGACGGTCGTGACGAAGCGGGGCGTGGCGAGCGCGAGGAGGGGGAATCGAATCCACGCCCGTAGGGTCGTCCGGGCGTACCGTCGAGCGATCCGGGAACCCGTCTACCACCGTGCGCCGCACCGAAAACCCGGAGCTAGAGCGAGACGGTTCGGTCAGTGTGCCGTTCTGTGTCGGGCCGGATCGTCGACTCCGAATCCGATCGAGGACCGTTTCGCTTCGGGCTCCCGTCGAGGCTACCGGTTCACTCCGAGTACGCGGTCGATCGCGTCGCCCCCGTGGAGTGCAGGTCGGGGATTCGGAGCGAGACGACGCTCCCCCGCGGGTCGTTCTCGGCGAACTCGAGCGTCCCGCCGAGCCGGCTCACGCCCCAGGAGACGAGCCACAGCCCCAGCCCGCTGCCGTGACGCAGCGGCGTCTCCTCGCCGTCGGTCAGCACCACGCGCTCGCGGTCGGGGATCCCCGGACCGTCGTCCCGGATCCTGATCGACACGCCGTCGGCCCGCTCCGCGACGGCGACCCCGATCGCGGGACTCGCCCGGTCGGTGTGTTTCGCCGCGTTCTCGAGGAGTTCCTCCACGACCATCCGGAGGACGTCGCCGTCGGTGACGACCCGGAGCGACGGATCGGACGCCGTGAGGGTGATGGACTCCGAGGGCAAGCCCTCGGCGACGGACTCGACGAGCGCGAGGACGTCGACCGGCTCGCGGGACAGTGACTCCGCCGAGAGGAGACGCTCGACGCGTTCCACGGTGTCCCCGAGGGCGACGACCCCCCGGGACGTCGACCGGATCCGCTCGGCGAGCTCGGTCGGGTCGACCTCGTCGGCTCGGTCCTCCCCGAGGGCCTCGGCGAACCCCCGGATGGCGTCGAGGTCGTTCCTGAGGTTGTGTCGGAGCACCCTGTTGAGGACGTCGAGCCGCTGTTCGTGGGTGTGCCGGTCGGTCACGTCGCGGAACCGGTAGGCGTGGCCCACCGGACCGCTCCGACCGTCCGAGAGCGAGAGCGACCGCACCTCGAACTCCCGACGACCGTCCGCCGTCTCGAGCGAGACGGCGTCCTCCTCGCCGGCCGGTCGGTCGTATCCGATGGTCTCGTCCATCGGTCGGCCGACCGAGGTGGCCCGGTCGATCCCGAATGTCCCCATCGCGGTCCGGTTGGCGTCGAGGATGCGGTGTTCCCGGTCGGTCACCACTACGGCCTCGGGGATCGTGTCGAAGACGATCTCGCGGGCGAGGTGGCCCGGGATCGGATCGAGGGCGAACATCCCGTACCGCCGCTGGGCGAAGAAGAACGAGCCGGCGATGGTCGCCACCAGCGCGAGCAGGAGTCCGAGCATCGTCCCCACGCCGAGGACGTCGGAGACGCTCACGGGGACGGCGAGCAGGACCACCCCGCTCCCGCCGATGACGAGCACGACGGCACGGTCGGACGGCAGATCGTCGTACGTCACCGACGACCGGACGACGAGGAACACGCCGATCCCCGCGAGCGACAGGACCATCAGCTGAACCACCGAGGCGACGAGGAACGTGACGAGCTGGGCGGTACCGGTCAGCTCGCCCGCGACGAGCGGACTGGCGACGGCGAGAGAGCCCAACAGCGCGAGGACGAGTGCACGTATCCCCGTCACCGTCGGGCCGCGACCGGTGTACTCGAAGGCGAACGTCGCCCAGGCGAGCATCGAGGCGACGAGGGCGACCAGGAGGCCGAAGCTCAGCCACGTCGCGCCCTCGTCGACGGTCACCGTGGCCCCGTAGACGAGGCCGAGGACGACGACCCCGGTGGTCCAGAGGAGCGAGAGGTGCAGACACACGGACGACGGGGCACCGGGTCGGTCGAGGTGGTCGATCGTTCGCCGGATGGTCACGAGGCACGCTCCGACGACGAGGACGGCCGCCAGGGCCACCGCCGGTGACGTCATCCCCCACCCTCCGTCGGCTCCACGACGGCGCTCCGGTGATCCCGGGAGGGCGACTCCGTCCCACCTCTCCGGTCGGGTGCGGGGGGGAGACGGATGGCGATCCGCCGACCGCCGGACGAGAGGGAGGTCACGGCGACGCCCCCACCTGTGTGTTCTGCCGCCAACTGCGCGACGGCGACGGTCAGTTCGCCCGTGGCACCGGGGTCCGACGGATCACCGTCGTCGTCCCGCGAGCGGTCTTCGACGACGTGTATCGTCGGATCGCCGTCGGTAGTGACCACGCGGACGTGGACCGCGTCGGTCGCCCGCGTGACCGCATCGTCCACCACCGTCGCCAGCGTCGCCCGTACAAGCGGCCCCGATACCTCCGCGTACACCGGTCGCCCGGGCGTCGCGACTCGCACGAACGGCTCGTCGTCATCCGTGCGGAACGAAGCGGTCACGTCGAGGACCACCGCCGCGAGGTCGGTCCGGTCCCCCTCGTCACCGCCGCCCTCGATGGCCCGTTCGATCTCGCGGGTCCTCGCGACGAGCTCGGTCAGCTCCGTGGTCCGCTCCCAGATCCGATCCCCGACGCGCCCCGAAGCGGTCGATCCGTCTGCCGACCCGACGAGTCCGTTCGCGTCCTCGATGACGACGGTCATCCGTCGACGGACGGTGTCGATCAGGAGCCGGTTCAAGACGGTCAACCGACGCTCCCGGATCCGTCGATCGGTGCGGTCCTCACAGACGAGCAGGTAGCCGAACGGACGCCCCCGGTCGTCGCCGATGCGGTCGACGGTCGCGGCGAGCGTCCGTCCTCGGGGCGTCGCGATCGGAACCGGTTCCTGCGTGGACGCCGCGCTCGCCGGATCGAGCGGATCGTCGACGAGCGTCGACAACGGCCGACCGAGGACCGAGTCGTCATCCACGTCGAACCAGGCCTCGGCGGTCGGATTGAGGTCGCGGATCCGTCCGTCGCGGTCGGCGACGACCACCGCGTCGTTCATCTCCTCGATGACCCGGTCCCGACCGAGGACGCGTGCCGCCGGGAGGGTCTCGAACACCGGGTATCGCCAGACGGCGACGACGAACGTCCCGACGGCCAGCGCGAGCATCGCGGAGAAGATCCCCGGTCGGTCGAAGATCTGGGCGACGTTCGGGCCGAACACGAGGAGGATCCCGCCGGAGGCCAGCGACACCGACTCCGGGACGGGAAACGCCCGCCGTTCGATCGAGACGGTGACGACCAGGAACGCGCCGATGGCGACGAGCGAGGTGCTCGCCAGGAACAGCGGCGTGAGCACGAGGCTCACCTGGGGGTCCGGTTCGGGGGAGGAGACCACGACGAACGGCACCACCAGCGCCACCGTCGAGAGCAGAACGGTCGTCGCGACCGCGACTCGATATACCGATCGGTCACGACCCGTGTACCTGAGTGCGAAGAGGAACCAGCAGAGACCCCCGACGACGGCGGTGGTGATCGAGAGCGCCATCCAGAGGACCTCGTCGACCACGACGCCGGTCAGGGCGAGGGCTCCGTGGGGCTCGCTCAGATCGGCGACGACGAGGTGGAGGAGGCCACCGAGCGCCACGACGACACCGACGGCCAGCATCGGCCGTGCGGTCGGCTCCTCCCGGCGATGCCAGGTGACCCAGACGAGGACGGCCCCGAGCGCGATGGCCGACAGCGTCGTCCCGATACGGAGCGTCGAAAGCACGAGGCTCATACCGTCTCACCCCATCGGAAACCGCGAACCCGGGACGGAGCCGCCGGCGGGAGACGGGCTCCCGACCACCCGGAGCGGTTCGACGTTCGATCCGGGACCGTCGAGGGCCCGGATCCGACGGGTAACGGGCGATCGGCCCTGGCCCGTCGGGATCGAGAGGGTATCGGCATCGATCGTGACCGACGAATTCGACCGCTCATGTTCTCTGACGCCGGTTGACCGTCTCGCCACGGTACGGTAAAACCCACGTCGGGTCGACCGACGGACCGAGCCGGTTCGGACCGGCGGACGGGCTCACCGACGCTCTGTGGGGTGTGGCCTGTCCCTCCGGTCAGTCATCGGGGAGGGATCCGTCTGTCCCACCTCGACGGCGACGCTGAGGTCGTCCTCGAGCTGGAGTGTGGCCGCCTCGAACACCGCCGAATACCGTTTGTGGTGGTTGCCGTTCGGATCGAGGTTCGTGTGCGTGGTCACGAAGCCGGCCTCTTCGAGTCGGTTGAGACGCCGATAGGCGGTCGGTTTCGAGACCGATACGGCTTCGGCGACCTCGCTCCCGCTTCGGGGGCGTTCGGCGACCGCGTGGAGCACGTCCCGTGTGTGTTCGTCGCCCAGCAGCTCGAGGAACTCCGAGGCCGAGACCGCCGGGGACCCGTGTGCGGAGCCCTCGACGTCGTTCGAACGTGCGACGGAACCGTCGTGTCGACCGCGACCGCGTCGAGCGAGTTTCGGTGCCATGTCTTGATGACGACCAGGGGCGGACACCCCCTGGGTTGCGAGGCTAGGTATCCGGACCGGGGGAGACGACGACTCTAGGAGTACAGACGGCGAGCGAGCGAGCCGAGGCGGGCCCCCGTCCGGGGACGGGTACCGCCGGGGCCGTTCGGAAACCCCCGGGACATCGACACTCGTTTTACCCTCGGGTCGTGTACGGGCACCCGGGAACGGTCCACATGCCGAACAGCTCGAACGACCGGGAGTTCCCGCGGGTGCTGGTGGTCGACGACGAGCCGGAGGTAGCGGACGCCTACGCCCTCCGGCTCCGTGGCCCGTACGACGTCGAGACGGCCTACGGCGGCGAGGAGGCGCTGGAGACGGTGGCGACCGACGAGGTCGATGTGGTGTTGCTGGACCGTCACATGCCGGGGATGTCCGGCGACGAGGTGCTCTCCGTGCTGACCGAGCGGGGCTACTACGGCCGGGTGATCATGGTGACCGCGATCGATCCCGGTTTCGACGTCCTCGACATGCCGTTCGACGACTACCTCTGCAAGCCGGTCGAACGCGAGGACGTCGTCACGGCGGTCGATCACCAGTGTACGATCCTCGGGTACGAGACGCTCGGGGAGTACTTCACCCTCGAGTCGAAGCGGAGCGTGCTCCGGGCCGAACTCCCGGACGACGAGCTCCGCGACCGCGAGGAGTACCGCGACGTGGTGGGACGGGCGGAGCGACTCCGTGACCGCGCGCGACGGCTGCTCGACGATCCGGACGAGCTCTTCGACACGTTCGACGCCGTGGGGCGCGAGGGCCGGTGAGGGCGATCGTCCGGTCGGCCGACGACCGGCGGTGACCGACGGGAGAGGCTCGGCGCCTCAGTGGTTCGGCTCCCTCGCCTCGTGATCGAAAAAGGCCTCCAGCAGCTTCCGCTCGCCGGCCCGCAGGTGATACAGCAGCGTCGGTCCCGTGATCTCGAGGGCCTCGGCGACCTCCTCCGCGGTGCTCCCCCGTGGCGACTCGAAGTAATCCGCGAGGAAGGCGGTCCTGAGCGCGTTCTCCTGGTGGTCGGTCAGCCGGTCGTGGAGCTCCTCGCGGAACGCCCGCGCGGTCGTAGTCGAGCGTTCCCGTTCCCGTTTCGCGACCACCTCCGCGTCGAACCGTCCGGTCACGGCGTCGGCGACCCGTCGGACGTCCTCCTCCGGCGGGAGGTCGACCTCGATCCGTCCGACCCCCGGCTCGAAGCCGGCCGATCTCACGGTCACGCCGAGCGAGGCCAGCAGCCCGAGCGAGGTCGCGTCGCCGAGGGTGACCTCCACCGACCCGCCGTCGCCGTGGTCCGCGACCTCCCTGGTGTCGACGACGCCGTCGGTGTCGGCGAGCGCGCGCTCGACCCGCTCGGGCTCCTCGTCGACAGAGAGGTAACAGAGAACCCGCTCGTCGCTACCCGAGACGAGCCCCGCGAGTTCGAGTTCGGCGTCGAGGTCGGTCGCCGTCGCCACCATCGGCGCGTCGGGATCGGTGACCTCGATCGCGAGTTCGACCACCGTATCCGACAGGAGGAGGGTTCGGTGGCGGGCGGCCGTCACGGCGAACCCCGCCATCTCCCCGACGGTGGTGAAACTCGCCCGCTCGCGATCGGAG
>SKXI01000331.1 GCA_007128515.1 Halococcaceae archaeon
CTGCGGGTGCGTCGGTACTGGCGTACAGCAGTCCGTATCATAGGGATCATCGTAGCCAACCGGAGATCTCGGTGACCGATCACCCGATCCCGTCTCTCGGTCCCGGATCGGGAAATCTATGCACTTCTACGATGATCCCTATCAGGACCAGTCGATGTCCTCCTCGCGTTCTGCCTCCCGGAGGATGAACGGTCCCATCGCGAGCGTCCGCTTCGCGAGCGTCATGATCCGGAGCGTGTACGAGAGCAGGATCACGAACGGCGTCACCCCGACGGTGAAACCGAACGCCGCGACCCAGACGACGTTGTCCACGCCGAGCGTCGATCCGGGAAAGGCCCCCGGCCCGACGTTCATCAGGATGCTCCCGATGACGATGAGCGCGGGGACGGAGACGTACAGCAGCGCCCGCGAGAGGTTTATCAGCTCCCACTGGAAGTAGAGCGTCTTGAAGTGCTCGCGCGCCGGGCCGAACAGCTTGAGCCGTTCGAGCAGCTCGTCGAACGTCCCCTCGGCCTCCTCCGAGAGCGACTCGGCGTGGTCGTCCCGGATCCGGCGGGCCTGAAAGATCTTCCAGGAGTAGTTGAACCGGAACGACGACCAGAGCACCTCGAACGTGCCGAACTGGGCGCCCTCGAGGCCCTCACTCACCTCGTCGGCGTTCTCGAGGAGGTCCTCGACGTAGTCGTCGATCCGCTCTCTCAGCTCCTCGTCGCGTTCGTCGTCGACGACGTCCCGGAGGCGTTTCGCCTGGGCCCCGGTCCGGTCGACGAGCAGTTTGAGGAACGCGGCCGGCTCCGGCGGGCTGACGTCCAGGTCGATCTCGCTCTCGACGTCCTGACGGAAGTCCATCGCCTGGTCCATCCGTTCTCGCTGGTCACCGACGGCGCCGAGCTCCTGTGAGAGCACGATCTGCCCGATCGAGACCACGAGCGTGACGCCGGTGATGATCGCGCCGATGAACGCTGAGAAGATCCACCAGAGCGCGTCGTGGTCCGCGACGAGCCTCCGGAAGGGACCGTCGCCGACGCTCGTCGTGAGGACGAGCGAGACGAAGACGACCGCCAGGACACAGCCGGCGAGGACCCACCGGTTCAGCCGGAGCAACAGCCACAGCCGGGGCTGGCTGTCACGGATCCGGCCGACGAGACCGTCGGTCACCGTGCCCATGTCGTGTCCGTTCCGGCTCCGACTCGACGGTTCGTCCACCGGGCCGATCCGAGGGGAACGCACCGACGGCGTCCACTACGGTTCATACCTCCGAACGAGGACGGACCGCAGTAGCGATTGGCCCTGCCGCTGCGCCGGGAGAGGCTCTCGAGGCCGACCCGGTACGCACGCCGGACGATCCGCGCTACTTCCCGAGGAGTCTGAGGACGACGCCGACCGCGGCGATACCCAGCCCAAGCACGACGCCGAGACCCGGGATCGGCAGCGGTAGCAGGACGATCGCGAGCAGCAGTCCGAGTCCGATGACGGCCGAGGATGCTCTGACCATGGTCGTGAATCCGGTGCCGGACGGGTAGGTCCCGTGCCTGCGGCTGCACTCCGAACGGTGCAACGTGGGTCCTTTTGACGAGCGGGCGGGTATCGCGGACGATGAGTGACGAGGACGAAGAGGTGTCGGAACGGCTGGAGTCGTTCGGCACCGAGATGGGCCGCGAGTCGAACCCGGCCGTCGTCGAGTGGCTGTTGGCCGACGGCGACCGCCTCACCGTCGCGACCCTGATCACGGCCGCGGTCTTCTGTCTGCTGCTCGTCTTCGGGGAGCTGGGGCTGATCGGGTTCGAGAACGACGACTCGATCACCCGGCTCGCCGGCGGGATGATCGCGGGCAGCTTCTCGCTCGTGACGCTTGTCGTCTCGATCAACCAGCTGATCCTCTCGCGGGAGTTCGCCGCCGCCGACGAGTTCCGCGACCGGCTGGGCGGCGTCATGGAGTTCAGGCGGGACGTCGAGGAGATCGGCGACGTCCCGGCCAGTCCCGCCGATCCGGCGACGCTGGTCGACCTGATCGTCGCCACGATCGAGAGAGAGGCCGAGCGCCTCGAGGAGGCGGCCGGGCGGGAGAGCGGCGAACGGCGGGAGGCGATCGAGACCTACGCGAACAGCGTCCAGGAGAGCGCCGACAGGGCCCGGGACGAACTCGAGAACGCGGAGTTCGGCTCGTTCGAGGTGCTCTCGGTGGCGCTCGACTTCGACGACGCCTGGCAGATCTACGCCGCCAGGCACGTCGCGAACACGTATCGGGGAGAGCTCCACGGCGAGACGATCAAGGCGTTCGACGACCTGGTCGAGGCGCTCAGGCAGTTCAACGTCGCCCGCTCGCACTTCAAGACGACCTACCTCCAGCGGGAGGTGACCCGGTTCTCCCAGCTCACGATCCTCTGTGGCGTCCCGGCGGTGCTCGGGGCGGTGGTCCTGGGACTGAGCTACGCGGACGTGACGGGGGCGACGATCCACCCGGGCTACCTCCCGTTCACCACGAGCGCGCTGATCGCACTCGTCTTCTCCCCGCTCGCGCTGCTGGCCTCGTACATCCTCCGGACCGCGACGGTCGCCCGCCGGACCGCCTCGATCGGACCGATGATCCCACAGATGGGTGCCGAGGAGGGCCACTTCGAGGCC
>SKXI01000012.1 GCA_007128515.1 Halococcaceae archaeon
GCAGGTACCGGTCGATGACGTAGTTCGCGCGTTTCAGCTGGTAGTTCTTGCCCTGGCCCGAGGCGACGCGCTGGCCGAGCGTCTCGATCGCCTCCTCGGTGGTCTGGACCTCCGCCTCCTCTAGGTTCTCCAGCATGAACTTCACGATGTCCGGGTCGTCGGAGACCCGGTGGACGATCTCCTCGTCGGACTCGAGTCCGAGCGCCCTGACCAGCGTGACGAACTCGATCGAGCCCGAGACGGAGGGGAACGAGACCTCGAGCAGGCCGTCGCGGCCGCGCTCGCAGAGCACGAGCGCGCGGTAGCCACGGCGCTGACTGAACGTCTTCGCGACCTGGATCTCGTCGCCGTAGCGCGAGTCGTACTCCGCGAGGATCTTGTTCGGCGCGAGGTCCTCCGAGGTCATCAGCACCCGCTCGGAGCCGTTGATGATGAAGTAGCCGCCGGGGTCCTTCGGGTCCTCGCCGATGTCGATCAGCTCCTCGTCGGTGAAGCCGTCTATGTTGCACTTCTCGGAGCCGACCATCACCGGCATCGTCCCGACCTTCGTCTCGGTCGAGTCGACGACCCGCTCTTCTTCCTCCTCGCCGCCCTTGACGATCGACATCTCCATGAACACCGGCGCGGCGTAG
Organism: Halococcaceae archaeon; assembly: GCA_007128515.1. Classification (GTDB taxonomy): domain Archaea; phylum Halobacteriota; class Halobacteria; order Halobacteriales; family Halalkalicoccaceae; genus Natronorarus. The sequence continues at coordinate 633 of SKXI01000012.1, forward strand.
GTGATGTTCCTGAGCCTCGCCTCCTGCGGGTAGAGCAGCTCTTCGGAGCCGTCGGCCTCCCTGACCCTCGGGGTGACGACCCGGACGTCACCGAGTTCGACGTAGACGGGCTCTTCGCCCTCCTTGTCCCCGATGTCGGTGTCGATCGTGGCCTTCTCCGTGACGACCTCCTGCATCCCCCGGCGGAGGAAGTCGTTGAACGACCTGAAGTGGTGTTCCGCGAGGCGCTCGCGGGAGAAGTACTCCCGGGAGAGCCGTCGTCGTTCCTCTCGGCTGACGCTCACTCTATCACCAGCCGGTAGACGACCGCCCGGTCGGTCGTGCGTGACTCGCGCTCGATCCGGATGACGTCGCCGACCTCGGCGTCGTCGGGAAGCGCGGAATCTGTGCGTTTGATCCTCGGTAGATCGGTCCGTTTGATGCTGTACTCGTCGAGCACCGTCTGGATCGCCTCCTCGTCCATGACGGTGTGCTCGGGTACTAGCGTGTGTTGGCTTACGTCCATGTGTCTCGGCCCTGGAGAATCGCCTCGGTGGCTGTTACGAGATACTACAGACTTCTATTGGAGCCGACCATTTAAGCGTTCCCAAACGCGACGGAGCACACGCTCACACCGTCCCCGGGTTCGGGGCCGCCATCGACGGGTGAGTCGTGTCGATACCCGTTCTGAGGCGTCCGAGCGCTATATTCCTTTGGGGTCGAGACGCACACACCGGCCGTTTGGAAAGGCTTATATCCGGCAGTCGGGAAGAGAGAGTGCGTCCTGCCCGGGTGGTGTAGTGGCCTATCATACGACCCTGTCACGGTCGTGACGCGGGTTCAAATCCCGCCTCGGGCGCTTCTGTGACGAACGACACGTCGAGCAGTGCCGAGCGTCAGCGAGGTCTGCTCGACACCGCGTGAGTCACGACGAGATCATCCCATCGGACACTACCAACGGCCACAAATCGACCGTGGTAAAGTGTCTCAAGCGCCTGTTTAAGTACTGGACCCACCAGCTTGGCGAAAATATCGAGTGGGTCCCGGAGATCCAGTTCACTGAATCGGCGACAAATCCGCGGGACTTCTTCACGCTCGACGAGCGCCGTCGTCTCCGTGAAGCTGCGTTGGATCTCGGGAGTGTCTCATCGTATCACAGCCTCACTACTGACGAGCGAGCGGAGTGGATCGCCTACTCGCAGGATGGCGAGGGATTCATCTTACCGAAAGACGTGGGAGACGAGCCAGAGTGACAGTAAATTCCCGGATAGCTGATCGTCCACTCTGGCGGTGCGAAGCCAGATTATAACGTTATAGACCGCAACCCCGGATCGTAAAATAGGATCGACCGCCTAGATCGGAATCCCCGCTCGACCGCGCGCAGATCTGAGGAGAAAACGTCCAGGCACTTACCTAATCTGATAAACAACTGTCGTGTGTGTGCTATTGGTACCAGTTAGCGTGCAAGATACAGGGCACATATGCAGCAAGGATCGGTTCGGATGTCCAGGGGAAAATACCTCCTTTGAAGTGAACAGACCAAGCACTCACACATGCGAAGTGTTATTATCTCTCGTACCCTGTCAGTCGTTTATCTCTTGTACCCTATCAATCGTGAGCGTTTTTCGGGAGGGACCGAAGCACACGGGGTGCTGTACCGACGAATTCTCACCACCAGAGAGACCAGACCATGGCAAAAGCAACAGCACCAGACACAGGCGAAGAAATGGAAACAGTCACGTCGGCAGACGGGACTGAGATCGCGTTCGAACGGACCGGGAGCGGGCCACCGCTCGTGCTCGTCCACGGAGGAGGCGGCATCGATCACAGGCGATGGGATCTCGTTGGGACCCGTTCTGCCCTCGCGGACCAATTCACGGTGTATACGATGGATCGTCGAGGGCGCGGCGAGAGCGGCGACGCCGAGGAGTACGCATTAGAACGGGAGTTTGAGGACGTCGCGGCGATCGTTGATGCGATCGATGAACCCGTCAACTTGTTTGGCCA
>SKXI01000178.1 GCA_007128515.1 Halococcaceae archaeon
CACTCGTCCTCGGTGACGTCCGGGTGGTACCGGATCCCGCCCTTGTACGGGCCGCGGACGCTGTCGTGCTGGGCGCGGTAGCCGGTGAGCACCTCGACGCGCCCGTCGTCGCGGCGCAGCGGGAGCGAGACGCGCTGGACGCGCGTCGGGTGCTCGAGCCGGGTGTGGATGTCCCCGTCGAGGTCGATGATCTCGGCCGCCCGTGAGAGCTGTCGGCGAGCCGTTTCGAGCGCCGATTCCGTCTCGTACTCGTCGCCCCGCTCCGCGCTCCGTTCGACGGTGGTGGATCTGGAGGCCATCGTCACTCGATCGGCATCGTGCGGTTTCTGAGTACCGACCCACACCTCGGACAGCCGCCGGGGTGTCCTCGCGTGCGGAGCACCTCCCCGCAGTCGAGACACTCGTACTCCGCCCGTCGGTCCGGCTCGTATCCACAGTCCCAGGTTCGGGTCGAACTCGCGCCGTCGCCGCGTCGGTCCGTTGCCATGGCGCGCAATATTTGCCCCACGGACTAAGCGAGGAGGGTTGACTACCCAACACCGGCCGGATATGAGGGTTTACTATTCAACCATCGATGGCGCCTCGCCGATCGTCGTCTCGAACAGCGCGCGCTGTGCGGTCCGGACGTGTTCGTAGAACGCCTGGGGCGAGATGCCGAGCGACGACGCGACCTCCTGTCCGGTGCTCTCTCGCGGGGAGGCGAAGTAGCCCGCGTGGTACGCGGTCCGGACGACCTCGAACTGGCGGTCGGTGAGGCGCTCGGCGAGCCAGGGGCGACGGTCCGCCCCCGACCGACGCCGGTCGCGCTGGGCGACGAGCGTCGCCGTCGGCTGCCGGTCGGTGACGACCGCGTCGACGGTCCGGGGGGCGACGGAGGGCGGGATCGAGACGAGGAGGTCGGCTCGATCGGGGCCGACGCGGAGCGTACGGACCACGGCGCCGTGGTCGGCGAGCGCGCCGACGAGCAGCGGACCCGTAACGTGGAGCTGGATGACGCCGCCCGAACCGTCCTCCGCGATCACCCTCGCGTCGGTGATCGTCGAGCCGTCGACCGACTCCGCGATGTGGCTCGCCGGAGCACCGTCGACCGTGACGAACGCGAGCCGCCCGTCGCCCTGTCGGATCGCCCCGTCGAGCGTGAGCGTCGCCCCGGCGCGTCTCGCCAGGCTCGCCAGCGGCCCGGTCGGTTCCCCGACCTCGTACTCGAGGTCGGTCACGGTCTCGCCCAGGAGGGCGTCCTTCCGCGCGACCGCGTCGATCGCCGAGGCGACCGTCTCGCCGAGCTCTCCGAGCACGGTCAGGGTGACCTCGTCGAACGCGCCCGGCCGCTCGCCGTAGACCGTCAGGACGCCGTGGCGTGCGCCCTCCGCGGCGAGCGGCACGCTGGTGACCGACTGGAAACCGGATCGGAGTGCCGCCTTACGCCAGGCGGCGGCTCGTGGCTCCTCGGCGACGTTCCCGACCGTCACGGTCTCGCCCGTTCGACCCGCGACGGCCGCCGGCTCGTCCTGGTCGTCCGTTCCGACGACCGCCCGGTCGAGGTAGCCGCGATCGCTGCCGGCCCGCAGCCGCGGCCTGATCGCGTCGCCGCCGACGCGGTGCTCGCCGATCCACGCGAAGGCGAACCCGTCGGCCCCGACGAGCCGCTCACAGACCGCCCGTTCGATCTCCTCGCGGGTCCCCGCGCGAACGATCGCGCGGTCGACCTCCCGGATGAGGTCGTTGATCCGGTTGGCCCGCTCGAGGTCGCGGTTCTGCTCGCGGAGACGACGGTCGCGCTCCCTGAGGACGGCCTCGCGTTCGACCCGATCGAGGGCCGCCTCGGCCGTCGCGGCGACGAGTTCCGCGATCTCTCGCAGCAGGTCGTCGGTCGTCTCCGAGGCGACCGCCAGCACGCCGTGATCGCCGATCGGGACGCAGAGCCCCCTCCCGCCGGCGACGTCCCCGCCGATCCGGACGTCGTCGGACTCGCCGTCGAGGAAGACGCGGCCGATCCCCTTCGTCCCGGGCTCGATCGGGTGCAGCGGGCCGTGTCGTCGCTCGATCGCGCTCGTCGTCGCCGCCGGTCGCAGCAGGTTCGCCTCGGCGTCGTAGCTGTAGAACGCGACCCCCTCCCGCGAGAGGACCGTCGCCGCGTCCTCGACGACGAGCGAGGCGATCTCGGCGTCGGTCTCCGCGTACAGCAGCTCGCGGGTGGTGTGGTGGAGCGCCGAGAGCGCCCGTTCGCGCTGTTTCCGCGCCGTGACGTCGCGACAGCTGTAGAGCGTCGTCCCACCCTGGATCGAGACCTCCTTCACGTTGACCAGGAGCGTGTGTTCCTCGCCCGCCTTGTCCGTCGTCGTACACTCGACGTTCGTCAGCACCCCCCGCTCCCGGAGCTCCTCGGGGTCGTAGAGGTCCTCCCCGAGCAGGGCGTCGATCGACCCCATCACCTCGATCTCGGCGACGGTGTAGCCGAAGATGAAGTGGACGTTCGGACAGATGTACTCGAAGCGGCCCTCGCTGTCGGTGAGCAACACGGTGTCGGTCATGTTGTTGAGCGTCACCCGGTGGAGCTCCTCCGAGCGCCGGAGCCGCTCGGCGAGCTTCGCGCGCTCGCTCACGTCGACCGCG
>SKXI01000393.1 GCA_007128515.1 Halococcaceae archaeon
CGATCAGGGGATGACGTTATAGAGTTTCGAGAGCAGTTCGAGCCGGTGAACGACCGCATCCTCGAGAGCACGACTCCCGAATACCGCGAGCCACGTGTCTTCGTCGTCATCTGCGCACGCCGCCCACGATGCCCGCTTCCGCCCTCTGACGCCCAGTCTCGCTGATAGTTGGTGAAAGATTAACGTAGGAGGGCGGTGACGCCACCGACGGGAGCTGATCGAATGGGAGCGAACCCAGCGGATCCGACCGACGAGTTCGACGCCGGGACCGGGGGGGCGGACCTCCAGTTCTACGGCGGGCGCGTGATGAGCGCGTTCCCGATACTGTTCTTCATCGCGTGGGCGATCGTCCAGACGGCCCTGTGGCGGGTTGCGGACACCACCGGCCTGACGATCGGGATCCTGATCGGCCTCATCATCGGGATGTTCTTCGTGAAGGGATCGTGGACGGGCTACGCGAACACGATCTTCGAGGGGATGACCCAGCCGGTGGCCGTGACGGCGGTCGTCGCCTGGCTGTGGGCCGGGATGTTCGCAGAGACGCTCCAGGTCGGCGGGTTCGTCGAGGGACTCGTCTGGCTGGCCGACGTCTCGGGGGTCGGGGCGCTTCTCTTCCCGGCGATCACGTTCGTGCTGGCGGCACTGCTCGCGACCGGCATCGGGACCGGCTACGGCACGACGATCGCGTTCGTCGTGCTCTTTTTCCCCGCGGGGATCCTCCTCGGGGCGAACCCGGTGCTCATGTTCGGGGCGATACTCTCGGGGGCGATCTTCGGCGACAACCTCGCGCCGGTCAGCGACACGACGATCGTGAGCGCGGTCACACAGGATTCGGACATCGGGGGCGTCGTCGCGACCCGGTTCAAGTACGCGATCGTCGCCGCCGCCCTCGCGTTTCCGGCGTACGTCCTTGCCAGTTCGGCGCTGCCGGGCATCGACGTCGTCGGCGACCCCGCGGAGATCATCGCCGAGGCCGCCGAACCCGCCGGGCTGATCCACCTGGTCTCGATGGCGGCCGTCATCGGGACCGCGGTGGCGGGCCGGCACATCATCGAGGCGATCTCCTGGGGGATCGTCGTCGCGATCGTCGCGAACCTCCTGTTCGGCCTTTCGACCGTGGCCGACATACTCGTCTTCCGCGCGCCGGCCGACGGGCCGCTGGTCGAACCGATGGCGTTCCTCCCGATCCTGGAGGTCGTCGAACCCGGAGAGGTCGGCGTCGGGGGCAGCCTGCTGGCGGGGATCGAGGGCTTCTTCGCGCTGGCGATCCTCATCCTGTTCATCATCGCAGCGGCCCAGATCATGATCCGCGGCGGTGCGTTCGACGCGATCCTCGAGTTCTCGTTCGATCGGCTGGCGACGAACGTTCGTAACGCCGAACTGACGATGGTCGGTTCCTCGGCGCTGATCAACGCGGCGATCACGATCAACACCGCCGCCGAGATCGCGATCGGCCCGTACATCTCGAAGGTCGGCGAGCGGTTCAACATCAACGGCTACCGTCGGGCGAACATCCTCGACGCCAACACGGCGGCGCTGGGCTACATCTTCCCGTGGTCGGGCGGCGTCCTCGTCGGGTTCGAGGCGATGCAGGGCCTTCCCGACGAGTTCGAGTGGTTCGAGGCCGGCATGATCGTCAATCCGGTCGAGGTCTTCCCGTTCGTCTTCCACGGCTGGCTACTCGTCGCCGTCTTCGTCGTCGCGGCCGCCACCGGCTTCGGCCGCGAGTACGTCATCGACCGCGAGAGCGAGGAGGTGGCCCGCGTATGAGCGTCTGGCGGAGCTACTTCAAGGGCTGGACGTTCCGCACGTCACGTCCCTCGCTCGTGTCCGGAAGCGAGGTGGACGTCTTCGTGAGCCGGTACGAGGGTGACGGCGTCGGCCTCGCCCTCGTCGGCGACACCCGACTCTACGTGACGGGTATCGAACCCGAACACGTCGAGAAACAGGTTCGCGTCGCGGTGACGGAGTTCGACGAGGAGGAGTCGGTCGGCCGGGGCGAGTTCCGGGAGGTCGTCGGCCGGAGTTCCTACACGGGGTGAGGCGACGTCCGCTCCGGCGTACCCACCCGTTCACGACGCCGGTCGACACCGCTTCCCGCGACGGTCGTAGGGATCATCGTCGGAGGGCAAACGTTCTCGGTTGCGAATCGAACGACACCGGAGACGTGTGAGCCCACGAGATCCGGGTGGCGACGATGATCCCTATCAGTCCTGTCGTTTCCGTTCGAGCGTCGGGTGTTCGGCGACGTAGACCTTGGTGTGGTCCGGGACCGGCTCGGTGATCCACGAGTTCGCCCCGATGCTCACGTGATCGCCGATCTCGACGGGTCCCAGCACCTTCGTCCCGGCGCCGATCACGACGTTGTCTCCGATGTCCGGGTGACGTTTGTACCCCTTCTTCAGGGTCTTCTCGTCGTCCTCCTCCTCTTCGAAGTGGAGTGCGCCGAGCGTGACGTCCTGGTAGATCCGGACCCAGTCGCCGACCGTTGCCGTCTCGCCGATCACGACGCCGGTCCCGTGATCGATGAAGAAGTACTCGCCGATCTCCGCACCGGGGTGGATGTCGATCCCCGTCACCGTCTTGCCGTACTCGGTGAG
>SKXI01000372.1 GCA_007128515.1 Halococcaceae archaeon
CCCTCCCGACCGTCCTCACGCTCTGGGGTGGGGAGTTCGTCGGCAACCGGTTCGCGGGGGTGATCCGCCGGTTCGCGAACCGGGCCGACGAGGTGGTCGTCCCGTCCGAGGCGATGGGCGACCGAGTCACGAGGGACTATCACGTCGTCCCGTTCCCGGTCGACACCGACCTGTTCCGGCCGATCCCCAGGGCCGAGGCACGCCGTCACCTGGGCTGGGAAGAGGCGAAGACGGTGGTCCTCTTCCCGTACGCGACCGCCAGATACGAGAAGAACTACCCGCTCGCCGAGCGGGTCGTTGGGGCCCTGGAGACCGACGCGACGCTCGTCACCGTCTCGAACAGGCCCCACGCGGAGCTCCCCCTCTACATGAACGCGAGCGACGCGCTGCTGGTCACCTCGCGCTGGGAGAGCGGGCCGATGGTCGTGAAGGAGGCGGTCGCCTGTGGACTCCCCGTCGTCTCGACCGACGTCGGCTTCGTCGCTTCGGTTCTCGACGGGATCTCGAGCTCGTTCGTGGCGAGCACCGAACGCGAGCTCGTCGCCCGCCTCGAGACCGTCCTTCGCCGGGGTGAACGTGCCGACGGGCGACACCGGATCGAGAGTTACGGGGAGCGGGAGATGGGAGAGCGACTCCTCGCGGTATACGACCGTGCGCTCGACCGAGGGGAGGCGTCTGCCCGGTTCTGATCGCGTGGTTGTGCAGAGAACCGTTCGAACGGTCACCCGCGAGCGACGTCCGTATCACGTGTTTCGTAGCGGTACCACGACCCCGTACATTCCGGCGAGAACGCATCTGTTCGTTGGAATCGGGAGCAACGGGAGGACCAGTATGAGGTACCTGTGGGGCTCGCCACCGTCTGCGCGCGGCTTTCCCGCCCGTCCTGTCGCTCGCAACGCCGGTCAGGGTGCGCTGGCGGGCCCACGAGGCTGCCTCCGTCGAGGTGGTCGCCGCGACCGGTCGGGGGACGCGAGACCGTGCCGGTCTGCTCCTCTCACTGGCGTCTCGGTTCCGAACGATCGAAGACCCTCAGACGCGTCTCGTCAGCCCGTCGACGACGCCCCGTTCGACCCGCTCGAGTCGGTCGAGCGTCGTCGCCGTGTCGGCGAGCACCGGGTGGTTCACCGGGAGGGACTGATAGAGGTAGCTGTGGAGCGAGGAGCGACCACGAGGGCCGCGGGCGAGCGTCTCGCTGTGGATCGCCTCCTGGCGCCACTCGACGAGGGAGCTACACTCCGCGCGAAGCGCTCTCAGACGGTCCCAGGAGCTCGAGAGCCACTCGAACGAGCGCTCGATCTGCGGTCGCGACTCGATCTCCGAGAGCGACTCCTCCACCTCGGTGAGCGTCTCCGTCGCCGTCGAGAGCGACTCCAGTTCGCGGTCGAGTGCCCGGAGCAGGAGCGACCGACGGTCTCTCGCCTCAGTGCCCTGCTGGACGAGCGCGCGTCGCATCTGGGGCGAGAACGTCTGCCCGCCACAGACCGCGACCGCGAGGCTCTCGTCGAACTCGGCGGCCATGTGTTCGGCGAGCGACTCGTCGTACTCCTCGGCGAAGTGGTCGACGCCCATCACGGTCTCCTGGTAGGCCCGACGCACTTCGCGCAAGGCGCCGTCGTCGGGCGCGCTCTGAGCGAGGAGCGTTCCACCGTCGACCCGACTGGGGGTCGTGTTCGCCTCCTCGATGGAGGCGATCCGGCCCGCAAAGCCCGCGAACGCGTCGCGTTCGGTTCGGGTTCGACGTCGTTCCTCCGTGCACACCTCGCGCGCGACCGGGATGTACGAGAGGGCCGCGATGACGGCGAGGCCGGCGATCACCGAGAGCACCAGCAGGAGCTCCGCGAGGGGCTCCGTCCCCGCACAGCCCATCGACGAACACAGCTCGTCCCCGCCGAGGGACGGTTGTTGGCGGGAGAGATAGGTAGTCCCGGGAGATACAGCGATCATCCTACGTCACTTACTCGCACGGAGTGTTCATAACTGTTGTGCCGGCATGCAAATATGTCCTCTATCCGGCGACCGGTTACCGAACGGTCACGGCAGAACGAAGAGAACGGGCCGGCGGACCGATTCCCACTCGCCGCCGTCCCCCCGTCGTTCGAACGCGCTCTCAGGGCGGCTACGCCGAGGGCGTCACACGCCGCTCCGATGGAGCGATCGGGTCCGAAGTTCGTAGCCGGCGACGACCCACGCCGCCCCCGGCACGCCCGCGAACAGGATCGCGCCGACGAGGAACCGGAGCGACTCACCCACGAACACCGCCACGAGCATCGAGGGGCCGGCCGCGATCATGAGTCCCCCGCCGAGGCGGGAGACCGCTCTCGACCGGAGGAGCGAGGCCCCCAACACGACCGATCCGAGGGGGACGAGCGTCGGCACGCCGATCCCGATGGCCAGTCCGCCGATCTCGCCGAGGGCCATCAGTCCCGCGAGCGGCGCGACCACCACGACGAAGAAGCCGATCGTACAGAGCGCAAGCCTCGTCCCCGCGAGACCGATCCCCGTCCGGAACAGTCGGCCGCACCCCTGTCCACGTCCGTACGACCGGAGGCCGAGCAGGCCCCAGAACAGGAGCCCCAGGCGACCAGCACCAC
>SKXI01000245.1 GCA_007128515.1 Halococcaceae archaeon
GACCCCGAACGACGGCTCGTCGATACTCGGGATGGCGTCCTTCGGCAAGACGTCGACGACGGTCACGCTCTCACCTCCCCCGAGAGCGGTCGATCGGTTCGCCGACCGGGACGGCGCTCTCCAGTGGTAGCAGTCCCATCAGTCCTCGTACGTGTGAAAGGAGACCGCCTGCTCCAGGAGCTCGTCGGGCATCCCGGGGACCTCCTCGGCGCGGACCGGTCCGGCCTCCTCGACGAGGTCGGGGTCCCGCGGGAAGTCCCGCAGCGCCCAGTGGACCGCGATGCCGGCTTTCGCGCCGTCGGCGAGCGCGATCGGGACCTGGTTGTGCCCCGGGGTGGCGTCGCCGACGGCGTAGACCCCGTCGACGATCGTTCGGCCGTGGTCGTCGACCTCGATCGTCCCGTCCTCGTTCAGCTCACAGCCCAGCTCGGTCGCCAGCCCGTTGTTGTACTCCGCCCCGTACATCGCGAAGCCGCCTCGGTACTCCCTGACGCTCCCGTCCTCGAACGCCAGCGCCTCTAGCCAGCCGTCCTCGCCGTTCTGGACGCCGATGACCTCGTCCTCGACCACGTCGATCGGGTGGGTTTCGAGCATCGCGTCCGTCTCGTCGCTCCACCCGGGCTCCTCGCCGCGGGTCAGGAGGTCGACCTCGTCGGTGAAGTTGAGCATGATCGCCGCGACGTGGGCGGCGCTCTCGCCGTGACCCATCACGTAGACCGACTCGTCGGCGAACATGTGCGCGTCACAGTGCAGACAGTAGTGGAGCCCTCGACCCGTCCGGGGAAGCGGCGGTTCCGGGCGGACGTCGTTCATCCCGGTCGCGAGGACGACGCACTCCCCGAAATAGTCCGTCTCGGTTCCACAGAGACGAAACCGGCCGTCGTCGGCCCGGCCACAGGAGCCAACCCGATCCCGATGGACGTCACAGCCGTAGCCCTCGAGCTGTTCCCGACCGATCGAGAGGAACTCCATTCCCCCGGTCTCTTCGGTCGTCCCGATCAGGTTGTGGACCTCCTGCATCATCGCGGCCCGCCCGCCGCCGAGGCCGACCAGCGCGGTCGAGTGGCCCAGTCTGGTGCTGTAGAGCGCGGCGGACAGCCCTGCGGGGCCGCCGCCGACGACCACGACCTCGTACTCGCGGCGCTCGGGAACGTCGTCGGTCATGACACGGACTGCATGGGCGATCGATAAAGTAGCTCCGGCGGCGGCAGGAGCTCCTGCAGCGGGTTCGAACGGGCGCGCACGTTTTTTGTTCCCCCTCTCCGCCCTTCGAAGGGATGACACGCTCACCGGTGCGTCCGCCGTCGAACCCCGGACCGCTCGATCCCGTCGCTGTCGACGGACCGGCATGCAAGCTGCCAGGGCGACGGCGTCCGAGGAGGTACGAACCTCCGATACGGCCGATCCCGAGCGGGGCGCGCGTGCTCTCACGGCGACCTCCGGAGAGCGCTCTCGGTGGCGTCCACAGCTCGTCCCGGGGGTGGGAGCGATGACCGGAACACGCTTCGTCGGCGCGTTCAGTGTCCTGGGGCTCGTGGCCACTGGCGCTCTCGTCTTCGGTGTCGGAGCCCCCGTTTCGATCGCCCAGTCGGTCGTTCCCGGTGGGTTCCCCGTCGATCGGTTTCTCGCCCACTGGTGGGTGTTCCCTGCGGCGATCCTCTTCTCGACGGTCGCGATCGGCTCGGGGGTGTCCGGCGCGCTCTTTTTCAGTCCCTTCTTCATGCTGGCGGTGGGACTCGCGCCCGCGCAGGCGATCGGCGCGGGGCTCCTGACCGAGGTGTTCGGGACGGGAAACGGCCTGGTGAACTACGTCCGCCAGGGCGTCGTCGACTACGCGACCGCGAAGTGGCTGCTCCTGGGTGCGGTCCCCGCGACCGTCCTCGGGGCGGTCGCTGCCCACTTCGTTCCCACGGCGCTACTCACGATCGCGTTCGGGGCCGGCCTGCTCGTCCTCGGTGGGTTCCTCGTCTACTACGACCCGCCCGAGCAGTGCGTCCCCGGGGAGTGCGAGGGCGAGTTCCTCAGGGAGAAGAACACCGGTCGGGGCGAGACCGTCGTCGAGACCGCCGACGGCGAGACCTACCGGTACGACACGTGCTGGCGACCACCCGGCGTCGGCCTGGCGACCGGCGGCGGGTTCATCACCGGGCTCATCAGCGCCGGGCTCCCGGAGCTCACGACCACCCAGCTGATCGTCCGGTGCCGGCTCCCGCCGCGGGTGGCGATCGCGACGAGCGTGTTCGTCCTCGCGATCGCGGCGATCGCAGGGGCGGCCGTCCACGCGCTCGCGGCGACGCCCGTCTGGCACGTCGTCGCGTGGTCGGTCCCCGGCGTCCTCATCGGCGGAACGATCGGCACTCGGATCGGAAAGCACGTCCCCAGTGAGATCATGGAACCGGCGCTCGGCGTCGTCTTCGCGGTCGTCGGGGCGATCGTCCTCGGGAGCGAGTTCCTCGCGTGAGCGGGCTGCACCCTCGCCGCACGGCCGCCATACTGTTTTCACCCCTGCCACCGTCGACTCGTTCGAACTAATGTCAAACAGCGATTTGGATCCGACCGTTCCGAAGCTAACGGCCGACGACCTCCTCC
>SKXI01000190.1 GCA_007128515.1 Halococcaceae archaeon
CGCCCATCGCGTAGACGCCGACGAACATCCCGACGATCGGGATGGCGACCTCCGGAACGAAGAAGCCGACGTCGGCGACGTCCGCGGCCGTGATGATCCGGTAGCCCTCCTCCGTCGGACGCAGCAGGAGGATCCCCGGCGAGAAGACGAACGCGAACGGGACGAGGATCTTGTTCAGCGAGAGCATGAACGCGATGATCGCGGTGGCGAACTCGTCGGCCTTCGCGACGCCCGCGGCGGCGAACGCGGCGACCGCCACCGGCGGGGTGACGTCGGCCATCAGCCCGAAGTAGAGGATGAACAGGTGCGCCGCCAGGATGGCGATGCCGAACTCCGCGATCGGCCCGCCGAGCATCGCGACGAGGATGATGTACATGACGGTGGTCGGCATCCCCATCCCGAGGATCACCGCCGAGATCCCGGTGAGCAGCAACAGGACGATGAACGAGCCGCCGCTGACCGCCTCGATCAGCGCCGCGAGGTTCGGGCCGAGCCCACTGACGGCGATCACGCCGGGGATGACGCCCGCGGCGGCGACGGCGATCACCACGGTGGTCGCGGTTCGCGCCCCGGAGTCCATCGACCGGAGGACGAACGTGAGGAAGGTGCCGGGTTTGGTGGTGGCGAACGACCGGCCCGTGAGCTCCTCGGCGCGTGTCGCGGCCTCGCCCACGGAGGGGTCGAGTTCGAGCAGCGGCGCGTCGCCTCTCGGTCTGAGGGCGACGAACAGCAGGCTCACGATCAACACCACGACGTCGAGCGTTCCCAGCGACGCTCGGATCGCCTCCGCGATCGAGAGCGTCTCGCCGGCGGCCCCCGAGACGACGCCCGCGAGGCTCACGCCCGCTATCGCGAACGCGGCGGTGTTCGCGAGGAAGACCGCGAGTATCCCGCCGACGAGCGGAATTCGGGTCGCGTCCTCGTAGGCGGCGATGAACGCGATCAGCGCGACCACCGCGACGATGGTGAGCCAGCCGGCGCGCCCGACCGACAGCCGGGCGATCACGAGGTAGTAGAGCAACAGCAGGACCGGAACCAGGTAGAACCAGCCCACCTTCAGGTAGCCGGGAATCGACCCGAGTTCGCTCCGGTCCAGCCCGCCGATGTCCTGCCGTCCCGCCTCGAGGTGGACCATCACCCACATCCCGACGAAGAACGCTATCGCGGGGAGCGTCGCGGCGATGATCACCTCCCTGAACGGGGTCCCCGTGTACTCGACGATCAGGAAGGCCGCCGCGCCCATCACGGGCGGGAGGATCTGGCCGCCGGAGGAGGTCGAGGACTCGACGGCGCCCGAGAACTCCGGCGAGTAGCCCGAGCGCTTCATCAACGGGATGGTGAACGCGCCGGTCGTGACGGTGTTGGCCACCGACGAGCCCGAGAGCATCCCCATGAACCCCGAGGAGACGACGCTCGCCTTCGCGGGGCCGCCGCGACGGGTGCCGGTCAGCGAGTACGCGAGGTCGATGAACCACTTGCCGGCGCCGCTCATCTCGAGGAACGCCCCGAAGAGGATGAAGATGTAGATGAACCGGACCGAGACCGTCACCGGGATACCGAAGACGCCCTGGTCGGTGTACCAGAGCGCGCTGATGATGCTCGCCCAGGTGAGGTTCGGGATCGCGAGCGAGCCGATCACGGCGACGTCGGTCGGCAGCAGGTAGCCGAAGCGGGCGTAGGCGACGAACAGCCCGACGAGGATCATCAGGAAGAGGCTGAGCACCCGTCGGGTCGCCTCCATCACGAGCAGGATCCCCACCGCGCCGAGGAGGAAGGCGTAGGAGACCTCGTCGAGGGGGATTCCGACGGCGACCAGGAGCGAGACCGGCAGGTCGAGCAGCGGGTAGACCTCGTCGATCGACCGGCCGGCGGCGAGTCCCCGTGCGCGCATCCCCCGGATCTCGTCGAACTCCTGGATCATGTAGAGCGGGATCAGGAGCGAGAACCCGATCATGCCGACGTCGACGGGCGTGATCCGGTCACGGCCGGGGTCGAGGGCAGCCCAGCGCACACCGCCTCGAACCCGCGCGAGCCCGGCCGCGAGCGGACTATCCGTCCCGAAGCGCTCGCGAGCGGCGGGGACGATCCGGGCAGACCGCCGCGAGAGCGGCCCCTCGCCGGTCGTCGACGGGAAGAGCAGAAAGGAGAGCACCAGCGCGAACGCGACGTGAATGGCGTTCACCTGGAGCTGCTGGAGGCTGGTGATCGTGTACTGGAGGTCGGTGAGCGGAACCGCGAGGTAGAAGGTGTAGCTCCTGGCGGCGATCCACATCTGGAACGCCGAGAACGTGATGCCGATCAGCGAGACGAGCAGGACGACCGGCCCCGTGAGCGTTCGCCGTTTCTCGACCTCCTGGAGGAGCCGTTCTTTCTCCTCGTCGGTCAGTACCTCCTCGGGGTCGGCGCTCGCCGCGATGTCCGGTGAGCTGGTGTGGTCAGACGACATGGGTTGGTGTGAGAGAGGGCGATCGGGTGGGGGGGTCGATCGAGAGTCGGACGCTCTCGCCATCGGCGAGGGCGACCAGGTCGACGGTCTCGTCGCCGGCGGTCAGGGTGTGGCCCGCGATCGGTCCCGGCGAGAGGGTGATGGATTCGTGTGCGCCGTCGGGGTAGGTGACGTAGCGGCCGTCGTCGGCGCGTTCGACCGGTGCGTCCGACGGGAGGCCGGCACCGGAGGAGTCGAAGAGCATCCGCGTGGGCGAGAGGGTCGTTCCCGAGACCGCGTACTCCTCGGTGACGGTCGTCTTCTCGACGCTGTGGGTGTACTCGACGGTCACGAGGGTTCCGTTCGCGACCGGCACGGAGAGGAGGACCGTCCCCGCCTCGTCCGTCACGACCAGCGTTCCGGTCGCCTCCGTTCCGCCCTCGCCCGGGCCGACGGCGCCGGCGGTCGCCACGCAGACGACGAGCGCGACGGCTACGACGAGCAGCCTCCGGACGTGGTCGGTGCGAGCGGTCACGGACGGCTCAGCCGAAGTAGGCCTCTGCTCCGGGGTGGAGCTCGATCGACATGCCGTCCTGTGCGCTGTCGACGTCGATGAACTCCCCCTTGATCGAGAAGTCGTCGGCGTTGTCGAAGAGCGCCGCCGTGACCTCCTCGACGATGCCGTCGTCGACCCCCTCGTGGGTGGCGATCATCGCCTGGACCGAGACCGTGTCGACGTCGTCGTCGACGCCGTCGTAGGTGCCGCCGGGGATCGTGTCCTCGGCGAACCACTCGGCGGCGTCGAGCAGCGCCTCGCGCGTCTCAGCGTCGATGTTCAGGATCTCGATGTCGACGGTCTGGGAGAGGTCCTCGACCGCGCCGACCGGCCAGCCGCCGACGATGAACGCGGCGTCGACGTCGCCGTCTCTGAGCTGGTCGGCCGCGGTCCCGAAGCCGGTGTTCTGCTCCGAGAAGTCGTCGGTGGTGAGTCCGACCGTATCGAGGATCTGCAGCGCGTTCACCTGCGTGCCGCTGCCGAGGTCGCCGGTGTTCACCGGACTGCCCTCCAGGTCCTCCAGGGTCTCGACCTCCGCCTCCGGGCGGGTGATGATGTGGATCGTCTCCGGGTAGAGCGTCGCGACCCCGCGGATCGACTCGATCGGGTCGCCCTCGAACTCCTCCAGGCCCGTGCCGTTGAACGCGAAGAAGGCGACGTCGTTCTGGATCAGCGCGAAGTCCGCCGAGCCGTCGTCGAGGCTGCCGACGTTCTCCACCGACGCCCCGGTCGCCTGCACCTGCAGGACGTGGGGGGTGTGTTCCTCGACGATGCTCTTCATCTCGCCGGAGAGCGGGTAGTACGTCCCCTCGGTGCCGCCCGCGTGCCAGGCGAGGCGCTCGCCGCCCTCCTCGGGCTCGGCGTCGTCGTCGAGGTCCTCCTCCCCGCCGTCGCCGTCGTCGGTCTCCTCGGCGTCGTCGTCGGGCTCCTCGCCGTCGTCGACGTCCTCCTCGTCGTCGGGTTCCTCGCCGACACAGCCGGCCACGGCGAACAGCCCTGCCCCGCCGATCGTTCCGATGAGCGTCCGTCGAGTGACTGTCTGTGGATAGATTGTTCGTCTCATCCTACGATCATACAGGATGCCGGACACCATATCGGTATCGGTAACATATCCCAAACTCCGCGGGACCGGAACCGTGCGACGCGAGCGCCTCGGTGGCGGTACTGGTCCGCCGGTCGGGCAGTGATACGGGGACGGCCGCTGGATTTAGGTCCGAGCGACGACAAACGGCTCCGATGAGCGACGACGCGCGCTTCGACGCGCCCTCCCGCCCGGAACGCGTCCTCGACGACGGTGGCGTCGAGTACGCCGGGAAGGTCGTCTACACCCTCTCGCCCGAGGGGGAGGGTCCCGTCCGCCGGTGGGTCGAGGGGGTTCTCGGGGCCGACCGCTACACCGCCGGCGACTGGTTCGACCTCCCGCTCCCGGTCTACCTCGTCTGCGACCACGAGGTCGGGAGCCTCTTCCGGGTGGTGGTCGCCACCGACTCCGTCCAGCTCCAGTTGCTGCCCGACACCGAGGAGCGGGCGCTCTCGGCGTTCTTCGACCGGCTCCGGGTCGCGAGTGACGTGGAGTGGACCGTCCGGTGTGAGACCGGATAGTGTCGCTTCGGCCCCGAACTGCGTGGTAGTTACTTTCCGGCTAGCCGGTCAAGCGTCGTGACGCCCGCATCGTCGAGCGCGCGGCCTGCAGGGGCGCCGAGTTCCTCATACTGTCGGCTGTAAATCGGTCAAGAATATCGCACCTCCGTAGTGCCGAGAATCTTCACACAGTTACAGCCGACGGTATCAATCGAATGGGTGTCACCGTCGAACTACCGTGCATACGCCTCCTCCAACGTCCCGATGTCGAGCTTCTTCATCCCGAGCATCGACTCCATCACTCGAGCCGCTTTTTCGGCATCCTCGTCCTGGAGGAGTTCGGGGAGGGCCGACGGGACGATCTGCCAGGAGATACCGAACCTGTCTTCGAGCCAGCCGCACTGTCCCTCCTCGCCGCCGTCGGCCGTGAGTGCCTCCCAGAAGTAGTCGACCTCTGCCTGAGTGGTACAGTCGACGACGAACGAGATCGACTCGTTGAAATCGAAGCCGTGCTCTCGAGCGCTGTCCATCGCGGCGAACCGCTGGCCGCAGAGCGTGAAGTCGGCGAACATGACCGTCCCCTCCGCGTCGGGCCGTTGGTTCGGACCGTAGCGGGCGATATCGCCGACCGCTGCGTCGTCGAATACCGACGTATAAAAACCGATCGCTTCTTCGGCCCGGCCGCACCTATCACCGACGAACGTCAACGACGGAACGATGTTCCGCTCCGGGATGCCGTCGACGTGGATCAGCTGCCACGACACGCCGAACTCGTCGGTGGTCCAGCCGTATCGGTCGCTGAACGGATACGAATCGAGGGCCATCAGCTGCTCGCCCCCGTCCGACAGATGCGCCCAGAGTCCGTCCACCTCGTCCCGCGTGGGGCAGTTGACGATGAATGATATCGCGGGGGTGAACGGAAACTGGGGTCCACCGTTGAGCGCGACGAACGCCTGCCCTTCCAGCGTGAACTCCACCGTCAGGACGCTGCCTTCCGGCTGGCCGGAGGCGTTCGCTGACGCTTCGTCGTAGCGACTCGTGGTACCGATCTTCGCGTCGTCGAACAGACTCGTATACCGGGTTACCGCGTCTTCCGCGTTTCCGTCGAACCACAGGTTCGGGGTGATCTTCTGTATCGCGGTCCCCTCGTCGCCGGTCGACGATCGGGGTGCGTTCTCTTCCGTTTCGGCGCCTACGTCGGTGGTAGTCATGGTCGTGTCTTCCGTCGTGAGTCCCTCCGATTTTCAGCCGCCTCGCTTGCCGATCCATCCCGTCTACGCCCCGCTCCGCCGGAGGGGTGCTCCGGTAGGAGAGAGGTCTCTGGGAAGGATATAGACGAGCCAAGCAGGGTGAAAGTGAACGATTTTTCCGATCAGTTCTGACTGCTGCGGCGGGGTAAGATGGCTGTGCTGCTCGTTCGAGAGATCGATAGATGACAGCCTCACAACAGTCCCCATCGAACGTCCTCAGCTCTATCCAACAACCACGCTCGAAACGGCACTAGAGCCCCCGTCGGGGGTCGTCCGAACTCCCGAGGAGGATCCGGTAGAGCAGGTAGCCGAGCAGGAGCGCGAACAGCACCAGCCCCATCGTCTCCGCGAAGCGGTAGGTGGCGTACAGCAGCCGCGTCACCCAGCGCATCGCGACGAAACCGCCGAAGATCAGGACGGCGAAGGCGAGGCCGCCGAGCGCCGCGCCGAGTCTCTCCATACCGGACCTGGGTCGGCGTCCTACCTATAGCTGTCACTCGCCGTCCGGTTCGATCGGCCGGAGCCCGGTGACCGAGAGCACCGCGAGCGCGAACAGCAGACAGACGAGCGCGAGCGCCGTGAGCCCGAGGGGGAGCGAGAGCAGCATCGACGTCCGGTCGCCGATCACGAGCCGTGTCGTCCCGCGGACGACGAACGTCGCGAGGATCAGCCCGAACGCGAGCAGGCCGAGGCGGACGTACGTCGACTGGCGCATACCCCTCCTTTCGGCCCTCCCGGCGAGTGGCTTTCGGTCGGCTTTTGGCCCGCACTCCCCAACGTGTCCCCGTGCGACCGACGAGCCAGGGCCGATTTCGCGTGCTGGAGAACCCACACGGGGAGGGGCTGGTCCTCGTGGAAGTGGAGACGATGGAGCCGACGGCCGTCGAGCCGACCGGGCGGACCGAGGGGGTTCGCCCCGGCTACCTGATCGACGGGACGGTGGCTTGGGACGAGGGCCGGGCGGAACTGGTCGAGGTGAGCGTGAGGGAGCGAAGCCTGATCGAGTTCGTCGACGGTGCGGAGCCGCTGTTCGAGGTCGCCCGGGAGCTCTGCGAGGAGACCCGGCGGGCGGGCGAGGCGGTCGGGTCGCGGACCACCGTTAGTACGGATGGGGTGGCGAACGGCGCGCTCTACGCCTTCGCCGACGGCGGCGCGCGGGACGTCTTCGACGAACTCTCCACGGGAGCGCTCCCGATCGAGCCGCTGCTCGACCGCCTGGGCGAGCACGCGGAGGGCCCACACGAGGTCTTCGTCCTCCGATCGCCCGAGGTCGCGTTCGTCCTGGTCTACCTCGTCGCCCGGAAGGGCTCGACGCTCGCCGACACCGTGAGGGAGACCTACGGCTGCCCGCGACCGACCGAACCCGAGACCGAGAGCGGATCGTAACGGTTTGGAGGGCTCGGGGTCCACTGTCACCATGCTCGACGTTGGCGAGGAGGCCCCGCGGTTCGCGCTCGACGATCAGAACGGTGAGACGGTCGAACTGGAGGAGGTCGACGCTCCCGTCGTCGTCTACTTCTATCCGAGGGCCGACACCCCCGGCTGTACGACCGAGGCCTGTGGCTTCCGGGACCGGTACGACGAGTTCGACGACCGGGGGATCGAGGTGCTCGGGATCAGCGACGACCCGATCGAGGACCTCGCGTCGTTCGCCGAGAGCTACGACCTTCCGTTTCGCCTGCTCAGCGATCCCGACGGCGAGGTCGCGAGCGCCTACGACTCCTACGGCGAGAAGGAGATGTTCGGGAACGTCTTCGACGGGACGTTCAGGAACACGTACGTGATCGGCGGTGACGGGACCGTCCTCGCCGCCTACGAGGGGGTCTCTCCCGAGGGGCACGCCGACGAGATCCTCGCGGATCTCGACGCGATAGGGTCGAACCGAGGGGGCGATCGGTACGCGTCGTCGGTCGACGGTACGGAATAAATAGAGTATATAGTAACCGATCGTTCGGCAATCGTTACCGATAGACGAGATGTCGACGAACGTGTAACTCGCCGATCGGTATGGATTTCGGGGCCGAGGGGCGATTCGATGCAGGCGTAACGTATAGATACATAGCGCTATGTACTCTCAATAGCCATGCTGGACGAGCTGCTCGCCTCCGTCAACCCGACCGTGCTCCAGCTCCTGCTGGCGACGGCGCTGGGGACGTTCCTGGGCCTCGAACGCGAGTGGTCCGGCAAGTCCGCGGGCATCCGCACGTTCGCGTTGATCACGCTCGCGGGGGCGGTGTTCACGATCCTCGGACAGGAGCTTCTGCTGGTCGTCGGCGGGCTGCTCGTCGTCGCTCAGGGCGTGTTCATGGGCGTCCGCGGGCTGTTCGAAGAGGAACACGGGCTCTCGCTCACGACGAGCGTGAGCCTGTTCGTCGCCTACGGCGTCGGCATCCTCGTCGCCTCGGGCTTCCTGCTCGAGGGCGTGGTCGTCGCGCTGTTGTCCTCGCTGCTCCTCGTCCTGAAGCGCGAACTCCACGGCTTCGCCCGCGAGCTCTCGCACGACGAGGTCCGGAGCGCGAGCGAGCTCGCCATCATCGCGTTCGTCATCTACCCCCTCCTCCCGACGGACCCGATCGGGCCGTGGAACGCGATCGATCCCCGGACGGTGTGGCTGCTCGTCATCGCGATGAGCGCCATCGGGTTCGCCAACTACGTCCTGATCCAGACCTACGGCGCGGAGGGGATCGGTCTCAGTGGGTTCCTCGGGGGGCTGGTGAACTCGACGGCCGTCGTCGGCGAACTCGCCTCGCGGACCGGCGAGGGCGAGTTCGACCGCCTCGCGGTCGGCGGGATCATGCTCGCCATCGCGGCGATGTCGTTTCGGAACGCGGTGATCGTCGTGTTGTTTCTCCCCGAACTCGCGCTGCTCGTCGGCGTCCCGCTGGTGGCGATGACGCTCGCGGGTGTCGCCATCTCGCTCCGCGTGGGTGACTGGTACGGGGAGTTCGAGGCGGAGTTCGACTCGCCGTTCAGCCTGAAATCGGCGCTGAAGTTCGGGACGCTCTTTCTCGTCGTGCTCGTCGCCTCGGCGGCCGCCCAGGCGACCGTCGGCGAGGCCGGCTTCGTGCTCACGAGCGCGCTCGGCGGGCTGGTCTCCTCCGGCTCGGTCGCCACCACCGCGGTCGTGCTCGTGGGCAACGGCCAGCTCGCTCCGACGACCGCCGCGGTCGGCGTCGTCGTCGCGACCGCGGTGAGCGTCGTCACGAAGGTCGCGCTCGCCGCCTCGATGCGCCGGTCGATCGTCAGGCCCGTCGGGATGGCGAGCGCGGCGCTGATCGCCGTCGGCGTGCTCGCGACGGTCGCCGTGGTCGCGCTCGCCTAACCGAACGGTCGATCCGCGATGACGCCGTCGACGCCCGCCGCGCGCAGCCGCCGGAACTCCCGCTCGGTCGTCGCCGTCCACGCCTCGACGGAGAGGCCGGTCCCCTGCGCGCGCTCGACGAGGTCGGTCGCCAGCGGGAGCCCGAGACGGGGGTGGATCGCCTCGCAGCCGAGGCGGTCGGCGAGCCGAACGCTCCGCCGGACGTCCTCGCGAGCGTAGAGCCAGTTCGGGTAGCCGGGGACGACCGGTTCGAGGAGCTGAACGGGCAGCGAACCGGGGACCACCAGCGCGCGACGAACCTCCCCTTCGACCGCTCGCGTCTCCGAGAGGGCGGCCGGGTCGGCGGCGGAGACCAGCGGGTCGTGGCCGTGTCGATCCGCGAGGGCGACGACGTCGGCGAGCAGTCCGCGTTCTTTCAGCTCGGGGATCACCTCGACCTCGGGCGAGAGCGCCTCGAACAGCTCGCCGAGTCGGGGCACGGGCTCGGCCGAGTCGAGCACCGAGAGCTCCCGGAGGTCGTCGTAGGCCGTCGAGGCGAGGGGTTTCCTGACGCCGGTGAGCCGCGTGAGCCGCTCGTCGTGGAAGGCGACGAGTTCGCCGGAGCCACACCGCCTGACGTCGACTTCGATCGCGTCGGCGACCCGAGCGGCGGCGCGGGCGGCGGCGAGCGTGTTCTCGGGGTACTCGGCCGCGAAGCCACGGTGAGCGATCAGCCGCACCGTCATACTGATCGGTGCGCGTCGTTCCCGTGTCGGCCGCACGACGGCGTGCGATCGAACCGGAAAGCAGTCACACCCATCACCCTCAGAGGAGGTCCCAGCGGTCGGCGATGAGGCCGTCGACGCCCGCGTCCGCGAGCGTGCGGGCCTGCGAGAGCGTCGAGACGCTCCAGGCGTTCACCTCGAGGTCGTGCTCGC
>SKXI01000004.1 GCA_007128515.1 Halococcaceae archaeon
CTGAACGTCGCGAACGCGTCGTCGTATCTCCCCGTCTCCTCGACCGGCATCGGGACGACCGCGTCGTCGGTGACGATCCGGTCGACCGCCTCCTCGACCGTCGAGAGGTCACGCGGAAAGCGGACTTTCCCCTCGCCCGTCGGGGGGTTGAGCACGGTCTCGAAGACCGGTATCCGGCTGCCCATCCAGGCGTCCTCGAGGATCGTCTCGGCGGGGACGTCGTCGTAGAGGTCCGGCGGGAAGAACGGCGAGTTCACCCCGAGCGCGACCAGCGGTCCGGCCACCCTGAGCGCGTAGTTGAAGTAGACCGGCAGCGCCGTCGCCTGTGCGACCTGGTAGTGGGGCTGGATGGAGGTGATCAGGCTCTCGGGCATGACGGTGTCGGCCTCGAGCGTGACGTGCGGTGCGCGCAGCGTCATGGTCGAATCGGCCGTCTCCGCGTTGGCCATGGCGTGATACCGCGCGCTGTCGCTCATGTTCGTCGCGATCCGGATGCCGCCGTCGTCGACGCTGTCCAGCAGGTACTCGCGGGCGGTCTCCCCGGTCGGCGGGATCGTCCAGATGCCGTCGCTCGCGAGGTGGATCCCCTCGGCTCTGGTACACTCGAGCGCCGCCGAGAGCCGGGCCCGGATCTCCATCTCCTGTGCACGCAGCCCGTAGGGGTTCAGCGGCTGCGGGCTGGTCGTCATCTCCGCGTTGTGGAGCCCGAGTTCCTTCTCGAAGCCGATGTATCTGAGCAACCGCCTCGGGACCCGTCGGAGCGCGTCGGTCTCGGCGTCGGCCGCGTAGAACTCGTACTCGAAGCCGACGATCGCCTGCGGGTTGTCGAACGTCCCCGCGGCGATCTCGTCGGTGAGCGTCGCCGCGTCCGAGAGCGCACGCTCGCGAAACCGGTCCGCGTCGGTCGAGAGCACCTCGCGGACCGCGGTCGCGACCTCTGATTCGGTCATCGACCGGCTTCTCGTTCCCGGGCCGTATCAGTGTACGCGTCACCGATCGGCGATCGCCGAGCCCCTCGGTCGGCATCGACTACCGTTCGACGACGGCGACGACCGGTTCCTCGTCGATCAGCCGGGTGAGCACGACCCGATCGATCCCGGAGCCCGAGAGGAGTTCGTCGGCGACCTCGCGGGCGGTCCGTTCCAGCGCCGAGTCGTCGACCATGTTCAGGACGGGAACGACCCGTGCGCTCGCGGGAACGTCCTTTCTCCCCCCTCGGTCGCTCGCGAGGACGCGAGCGACGTGGTCGGCACCGATCCGATCCCCGATCCCGAGGCCGGTGATCGCCGAGACGCGCTCGGGCCGGTGGACCGCCTCCTCGGTGAGCGACTGACCGACGATCCGGACGCTCGCGACCGGGACGACCAGGTCCGCGCTCTCCGGGAGCTGCGGCTCGCGCTCGTCGGGCGCCTTGAACAGCCGCATCCGTGCCCCGTCGGCCTTCACGAGCACCGCCTCGGCGGGCGAGTCGGCGAGCGTCGCGATCGACTCGGTGTCGTACCCGAGATACCGATCGTCACGCTCGCGCTCGGGTACCACGCCGATCGGCCACCGGTCGTTCTCGGCGAGCGCGGTCGCCGCCCGCACCGGATCCGGTTCGACGAGCACCCGCGAGACCTCCTCGTCGAAGATCGGGATCCGCACGGTGGCCGTGACGACCGCCCGGTCAAGTTCCCCGGCGAGTCTGTAGAGCGTCGACTTCTTCCCGCCCGCGCCGACAACACAGACGACGCCGTTCGCCTCCAGTGCCGCAGAGAGCCCCATACCCCCGATGGCCCCGGCGACGGCATAAAGGCCCGCAACGACAGGCTCTTTGACCCTCTGCGGAGAGGGTTCCGTATGACAGTCGGATACGGCGACCTCACCGTCGACTGGCTCGGCTACGCGACCGCCCGGATCGCCTCGGAGACCGTCGTCTACACCGATCCCGGCCGCTACGGCGTGCTCACCGGGGAGTGGGAGCCGGACACGCCCGGCGTCGGCCACCCGCCGGCCCGCGAGTACGACGCCAGAGACGGCGACGTCGTGCTCGTCACCCACGACCACCACTACGACTCCGACGGCGTCCGCCGGGTCGCGAGCGACGACGCGACGGTCGTCGTCTACGAGAACGTCGATGCCGAGCGGACCGGCCGCGACGTCGAAGTCCCGGAGGAGCTCCCGTACGAGGTCGAGCGAGTGGCCTACGGCGACGAACTCACGGTGAACGGGGTCGAGATCGGGGTGATACCCGCCTACAACGACCCCGAGGGGCCACGGGCCGACTCCCAGGGGAACGTCCCACACCCGGAAGGCTTCGGCTGTGGCTTCCTGTTCACGCTCGGCGGCGAGCAGGTCCTCTGGACGGGCGACTCGGACGTGCTCGGCGATCACAGGACACTCGACGTCTCGCTGTTCGTCCCGCCGATCGGGAGGAGCTTCACGATGAACCGCCACGACGCGGCGGACCTCGCGGAGGAGGTCGATCCCGACCTCGTCGTCCCGATCCACTACAACACGTTCGAGGCGCTCGAGGCCGACTCGGGCGCGTTCGCGGCCGACGTCGCGGGAAGAGGGATTCCGGTGGCGCTCGACGAGCGGTA
>SKXI01000292.1 GCA_007128515.1 Halococcaceae archaeon
CGCCATCGGGGCCTTCGGCGCCGGCCGGATCCTCGGCCTGGACAGGTACATCGAGCGGATCGAGATCGGCGGCGAGGCGCTCGTCGAGCGCTACCCCACGACGAAGTACCTCCTCGGCTGATACGGACTGCTGTCAGTCAGTAGTCCGTACGAGACCGAGTCGGCCTCGTTTCACGTCCGATCGACGAGCGTCGCGACCTGTCGGTCGCTCGAAGGGAAAACTTTTGCGACGCGCCAGCACTCTTCTCGTATGAAGGTAGACATCGGCAACGCACTCGCGGCGGAGGCGACGCCGGGCGTCCCCCGCGACGCGCTCGACCGCCTCGACGAGCGCGTCGCGGCCTCTCACGAACGGATCGAACGCGGGATCGAGGCGAGAGACCACGGCTACGCCGCGCTGGCGCTCCCCGAGACGGTCGATACGGGCGAGATCCACGCGGCGGTCGATCCGCTCTCCGGCTGTGAGACGCTCGTCACCGTCGGCATCGGCGGCAGCGCGCTCGGCGCAGCGACGCTCTGTGACGCGCTCGCCCCCGAGTTCGACTCGGTCGTGCTCGACAACGTCGATCCGGATCACACCCGGCGCGTGCTCGGCTCGCTCGACCTCGAGACGACGGCGATGCACGTGGTCTCACGATCCGGAACGACCGCGGAGACGCTCGCGACCTTCCTCGTCCTCCGCGAGGCGTTCGAGCGAGCGGGCGTCGACTGGGCCGAGCGGACGCTCGTCACGACGGGGCCGGAGGGGAACCTCCGGGCGCTCGCCGACCGACACGACCTGCCCGTCCTCGACGTGCCTCCCGGTGTCCCGGGCCGGTTCTCGGCGCTCTCGTCGGCCGCGTTGCCCGCCGCGGCGATGGCCGGTGCCGACCTCGACGCGCTGCTCGCGGGCGCTCGCGAGGAGGCGGAGACGCTCTCCGGCTCGCTCTTTTCCTGTCCCGCCTACGCATACGGTGCGACCAGCTACGCGCTCGCGCTGCGCGGCTGGCGGGTGAACGCGTTCTGTCCCTACGCCGAGTCCCTGGAGACGTTCGCGGAGTGGTTCGCCCAGCTCTGGGCCGAGAGCCTCGGGAAAGACGGGATGGGGCAGCTCCCGGCGCGCGCGCTGGGCGCGACCGATCAGCACTCGCAGCTCCAGCTGTGGAGAGCGGGTCCGCGCGACACGATGGTGACGCTGGTGCGTCCACGCGAGCGCGAGGCGTGTCCGATCCCCGAGACCGGGCTGGAGGGGATCGGCTACCTCGGCGGAACGGACCTAGGAACGCTCCTCGGGGCAGAGTTCGAGGCGACCGAGGCGAGTCTCGCGGCCGCCGGCCGACCGAACGTCCGCCTCGAGGTCGACCGCGTGGACGAGCGCGGGCTCGGCGAACTGCTCTACGGGATGGAGGCGGCCTGCACCCTCGCGGGTGAGCTGTTCGGCGTCGAGACGTTCACACAGCCCGCCGTCGAGTGGGGAAAGCGTGCTGCCCGCGGCCTGCTCGGCGAGGGTGGCTCCACCGAAGCCGCCCAGGTCGGCGAGAAGACCCGTCTCCTCGTCGAGTAGCGGAGACGACGTCCATCCGCAATATCGTTACGCCCTCGCGCGTCCGAGGGACTACGATGCCGAAGCGGTCCCGCCTCGTCTGTGAGGGCGAGGTCGGCGGACGGGTTGGTACGCTCGCGAGACGGTACGGTCTCACCGAGAGCGAGGGGGCCTGCCAGCTCGTCGAGATCGGCCTGGAGAGCTGTGAGGAGCACCCGCGGGACGCGGATTAGGGACGTCGCGCGAGCAGGTCGAGGTTGTGCGCGAGGAAGACGAGTTCCTCCCGGTCGATCTGCGAGCGACGCGTCTCCACCCACCGCTCGACGTCCTCGCCGAGGTCGCCGTCGACGAGTTCGCGCCGGACGAACTCCGTGAGGTGGACGAGGAAGTACGCCTCGTCGGCCGAATAGGGGGGGAAGACGACCCAGTCGGAACCGGCGGCGGCGAGGACCTCCGCTCCCGAACCCGGGAGCGCAGAGAGCAGGCGTCGCCCGGTCTCGCTGTGACCGGCCCGGTCGTCCATGCTGGCGTGATACCGCGTCAGTACCTGCTCGTCGAGCGGGTGGCCCGGCTCGAACGCCGTCAGGCCGTCGAACGTGATCGGGGCGTAGAGCAGTCCGCCCGATCGGAGCGCGGAGAGACAGCGAGAGAGCGCGCGCTCGAGGTCGAGCAGGTCGAAGATCGCCTGTCCGATCAGTACGTCGACGTCGGTCGCGTCGGCGAGAACCGAGCGGGCGTCGTCGGCGACGAACCGAACGGAGAACGAACGGTCGCCCGTCCCGACCCGAATGGCGTCGCCGTCCAGGTCGACCGCGTGGCCGGCACGCTCCGCCCACCCGACGACGTGCTCGCGCGCTCGTGAGACCGTCTCCGGGCGGCGGTCGACGCCGACGTACTCCACCGCCGACCCGGTCGGAAAGAGCCCCCAGTCCGCGAACCGCGTGAACCCGGTCCCGACGCCACAGCCGATCTCGATCGCGGAGAGGGACTCGCCTCCGGCCAGTTCCTCGCGGAGCCGATCGAAGACCGCGCGGTCGATCGCTCGATCGTCGAC
>SKXI01000336.1 GCA_007128515.1 Halococcaceae archaeon
GTCGCCGACGGTGGTGACGATCCGACCGACCGTGAGCCGTCGGAAGGCGCGGCTGTGAAACGGTCCGCCAATCGACCGCACCGACTTCGGGCTCGCAGACAAGTATAGTATGGACGATATTTCTGCCCGGAAGAGCACAGAACGGGCGTTCTATTCACCCGCTGTCAGAACGGTCGGTCGCGACTACGGCGAGCGAGCGGTCGACGGTGAGCGCGAGACGGGCGTCGTCGACGGCGTACGTGACGACCGCCCGGAACGGTTCCTCGCTCGTGACCCGCGACCGGCCCTCCTCGACGACGCTGAAGCGCCAGATCGGGACGGCCTCGGTGTCGACGCCGTGGTCGCGGTGGAACGCGACCACCGCCGGCGTCGTGAACAGCGCGCTCCCCAGATCCATCGTGAACGTGCTGTGACAGCGCCCGCAGTCGTACTGAACCGTTGCTATCTCCGGCACCTCCCCCTCGGCGTCGTCGAACGCCTCCCGTGCGGGACGGACCGTCGGCCGAACCGGACCGTCGCAGTAGTGACAGAAGCCGTTGCGCACGCGGTGGAAGACGGTTCGCGCGTACCGCTCGGCCACGTGCGGGAGTTCGTCGGGTTCGTAGCCGGCGAACACGCCCGCAGCGACGGGGTAGGAGTTGTGTAGATCACAGGCGGCACAGAACACGTCGGCGTTCTCGTCCTCGTATCGAAACGCCATCGGTTCCCCGCACGACGGGCACGGGTGGTCGACCGACAGCGGGCCGATCTCTCCGGTCTTCGTGAACGCACCCGCGAGTAGCGAACCGAGCACGTGTCGGCCAGCAGGGCTGAGTTCGTAACCCGCCTCGGTCTTCCTCACGAACCGGGAGCGGAGTTTCTGGAGGTGGTAGTTGAACTGACCCGGATCGCGAACACCGGTGGCCTCCCGTAGCTCCGTGAACGTCACCTCCCGCTCGTCGTCCTCCCAGAGTGCCCGGAGGATGGCGAGTCGAGTGCCGTCGGCGAGGATCGAGAACGCCGCTTCGGGATCGAGCGCCTCGACGATACGTCGATCTGCCATGACGGATACACTCGGACTCGAACCATATATCGTCGGATCACCTCCGGGGGACGAATCCGTATTCCGACGGCTTTTACGGTCCGCTGGCGAACCGACGACCGAATGGCCAACAGGAAGGGCGACCGCCGGGAACGCGAACTCGTCAACCTGCTCGACGAGGCGGGCTTCGCGGTGATGCGCGCGCCCGCGAGCGGGAGCGCGACCACGAGGGAGCTCCCGGACGTGCTCGCGGGGGACGGCGAGCGGTTCTACGCGATCGAGGCGAAAGCCAGCGCCGGGAACCCGATCTACCTCACGGGCGAGGAGGTCGAGGCGCTCGTCTACTTCGCGCGGAACTTCGGCGCGAAGGCGCGCATCGCGGTCCGCTTCGACCGCGAGGACTGGTACTTCTTCCACCCCGGCGACCTCTACCGGACCGACGGGGGGAACTACCGCGTGAAGAAGGAGACGGCGCTCGCGGAGGGTGTCGACTTCGACGAGCTGGTGGGGAGGTCGACGCAGACGCGACTCGGCGAGGACTGATCGCCGTCTGCGGTGTCGGCCCGCCGGGGCGGACCGAACCGCTGCTCACTCGCTGAACCCCAGCAGCCGGAGGCCGATCAGACAGACGAGCACGGTCGACCCCTCGTGGCCGACGACGGCGACCGGGAGGGGGATGCCCGCCGTGAGGATCGCCCCGACCATGAGGACGATCGCGCCGAAGGCGATCGAGAGGTTCACCAGGAGCGTCCGGCGGGTCGCGCGGCCGAGCCCGAGCGCGTAGGGGATCTTGCTCAGGTCGTCGGACATCAGCACCACGTCGGCGGTCTCGAGCGCCACGTCGGTGCCGGCCCCGCCCATCCCGACGCCGAGGGTCGCGGTCGCGAGCGCCGGGGCGTCGTTCACGCCGTCGCCGACCATCGCGACGCCCTCGTACCGGGCGACCAGCTCCTCGACGCTCTCGACTTTCCCCTCCGGGAGGAGTTCGGCTCTGACCTCGTCGATCCCGACCTCGTCGGCGATGCTCCTCGCGACGCGCTCGTTGTCGCCGGTGAGCATCACGACGTGTTCGACGCCGAGTTCACGCAGCCGGGCGATCATCTCGGCAGCGCCCGGGCGGACGGTGTCGGTGAACGCGAGCCAGCCGAGCACGCGGGTCCCGTCGGCTCCCTCCCCTTCGCTCACGACGAGCACGCTCGTCTTCCCCTCGTCCTGTAGCGACCGGAGCGCGGCGTAGCCCTCCTCGAGCCCGTCGATCGCGGCTTCGGACGCCAGACCCTCGACGTAGCGTCGGTTGCCGATGTGGACCGTCCGACCCTCGACGGTCGCTCGCACTCCCTTCCCCACCGAGGCCTGGAACCCGCGCGCCTCCGGTACGTCGACCGAGCGCGCCCTCGCCGCGTCGACCGTCGCCTCGGCCAGGTGGTGTTCGGAGCGGGACTGGACGGCGGCCGACAGCGCGAGGAGGCGCTCCTCGGTGAGTCCGGACCCGGAGAACGTCGCGCCGTCGCGGACGGTCGCGTCGGTCAGCCGGGTGTCGCCCTCGGTGAGCGTGCCCGTCTTGTCGAACGCGACGGCCCTGATCCCGGCCGCCCGCTCGACGTGCTCGCCGCCCTTGAACAGGACGCCCTGGCGCGCACCCGCCGCGATCGCCGAGAGCACGGCTGCCGGCGTCGAGATGATCACCGCACACGGCGAGGCGGCGACCATGAGCGTCATCGCCCGGTAGAACGTGGGGTCGAACTCCGCGCCGAGGGAGATCGGGATCGCGATCGCGACGCCGGTGAGCCCGAACACCCCGAGGACGTACGGCTGTTCGAGCCGGTCGATGAGCCGCTGTGTCGGCGCTCGCTCGCCCTGGGCCTCCTCGACCAGGTGGATGAGTTTCGCGATGGCGGACTCGTGGGCCTGGCGGGTCACGCGCACCTCGAGGCTCCCGTTCTCGTTGATCGTGCCGCCGAAGACGTCGTCGCCCGGTCCCTTGGCGACTGGGACCGACTCGCCGGTGAGCGAGGACTGGTCGACCGTGCTCTCGCCGGCCTCGACGACGCCGTCGAGCGGCAGCCGGTCGCCCGGACGGACGACGAAGACGTCGCCGATCGCCACCTCCTCGATCGGCACCGTCACCTCCTCGCCGTCGCGGAGCACCCTCGCGGACTCCGGACGCAGGTGCACGAGCGCCCTGATCGCGCGTCGCGAGCGCCCGATCGCGTAGTGCTGGAGGACGTTCGACAGCGAGAACAGGAAGAGCAACATCGCCCCCTCGAACGGCGCGCCGATCGAGAGCGCGCCGAGTGCGGCGAGGATCATCAGCAGGTCGATGTCCACCGCCCGGTGTCTCAGCGTCTCGATGCTCCCCTTGAGGCCGTACCACCCGCCGAAGACGTACGCCGCGCCGTAACCGACCCACCCGATCAGGGGCGACGCGTCGAGCCAGCCGGCGACGAGTCCGGTGAACATCCCGGCGAGCGTGAGCGCGACGAACGCGGCCTCTATCCGGAGCGTCGATCGCTCGCTCTCGGAATCGGCTCCGGACCTCTCGTCGACGTCGTGCGTCTCGACGCCGAACTCGTGGACGACGCGCTCGATCTCCGTCGGCGAGACGAGTCCGTCGTCGTACGTCACGGTGAGGACGCCCGCCCGGAACGAACTCTCGGCGTCGTGGATCCCGGCGGTCTCCGTGAGGTGGCGCTCGAGCGCGAGCGCACACGACTCACAGCTCCGCCCGCCGTGGCCGTCGACGTGGAAGGTGCACCTCGCGGTGGGCTCCTCGGCAGCGCTCGCCATCAGGCTCACGGCCCGCCGTGCCTCTTCGGACGAGAGCGCTCGCGAGTCGTACTCGAGGGTGAGTCGGCCGTTTCTCGTGTCCACCTCGGCACTGCGAACACCGTCGGCACTCGTCGTCCCTGGTGGCCGATCGGGGTCGGACCGAGAGCGGTCGTCCATCGCTTCTGCTACCGGAGACGACACCCCTCGTGAGAATAGGCGTTGCGTCGGCTCTCACGTCACTCCTCGATCGTGGCGCGTGCCGGTGATACCGTCGGCTGTAACTGTGTGAGGGTTCTCGGCACCACGGGGGCGCGATACTCTCGAACGACGTACAGTCGACAGTATCAGGCCTCGACCGGTTCGAGCCGGGACTGGGGAAACGAGTAGACCCGAAGCGTTCGTGGCTTCGGTCCCGTCTCCGTCGTCCGAACCGACTTCGGGTAGACGGCGCTCACGACCCGGTCCGCCGGGTCGTACTCCGCGTTCGTCGGGTAGGCCGCGACGGTCCGCCCGTGCTCGCCGATGCGCACCTCGTCCGCCCTGCGCGAGGAGGTAGCGACGACGAGCAGCCTGTCACCCGTCTCCCGGTCCCTGACCGGGGTCCCGGTCTCGAGCGTGTGTCGCTCGCAGTACTGTGGTGAGGGGTCTTCGGCCGGGACGAAGACCCGCTCGCTACACGCGAGACAGGCTCCCTCGACGTGGTGTGGCGGCGCGACTGTCCGTTCGGTGATCTCGATGGCGACCCGGCGGAGGTGCTTGCAGTGACCGCCCCTGAACCGGTGGTCCGGGCAGCTACAGGTGCCGGCCTCGACGTCGACGAGGTAGGCGTTCTCGCTCTCGGTCTCGACGACGTAGGCTGCGGTGCCGAAGGACCGAACGCGCATCCGCTCGACCCGCGCCCGACGCGCTCGTTCGTCGGACGCACGCCCCGTCGGCGTAGGTCCGATCGCTCTCAGTGACGCTGGTGTGTTGCTCGTTTGCGTCATGGTTTGGATACCCTCGTTTCCACTGCGTCACTCCGGACGAGCGGTCACGAGTACGTACGAACGGAGGTTCCGAGGCTACCTAAGTCTTCCACTGGAAGTGGCGGATTTCGACGGGAAATCACCGTGTGAGGCTTCGAAGCGCTTTTGCACGGTGGGCTGAAATCGCTCACATGGTCGTAGAGCGAGAGGCGCTCGTCGAGGTCGTCGTCTCCGTCGTCGCGGTGGGCTCGTTCGTCGGTGCCATCGTGCTGGTCGGACGAACGTTCAACGAGAGCGGCCTCTCCGGCGACGGCGCCCTCGCGCTGATCGGCGCCATCGTCGGCTTCATCCTCCTCATGGCGGTGGTGGGGATCGGTCTCGCCTTCTACATGAACCGCGAGTGACTACCCTTCCGCTTCCTCTCGGCTCTCGCGCCAGTCGACCAGTTCGTCCTCGTCGGCCTCCTCCAGCGCCTTCTCGTAGTACGCGAGCGGGTGCGAAATCGTCTCACACCGGTCGTCCATGTTCACGCAGTCGCCGTAGGACTGCATCGTCGCACAGCTCGGCGGGCTGTACTCGGTCGGGGAGGTCTCGCCCCTGATGTGGTCGGTCTGATACCGGGTGACCTTCTCGCCGAAGCCCGGGTTCACCATGTAGAGGTCGATGATCTCGTCGGTCTCCATCCCGATGTTCACGAGGAACGTCGTGATCGCGAACCGGGAGTGGTGTTCCAGGTGTTCGCCCTTCTGGATCGCGTCGAGCAGCGCCTTCATACAGGGGGGAAACCGCTCCGGGACGACGGTGTCGATCTCCCGGGTGAAGTCGTACTCGGAGAGCAGTTCGCGGACCGCCTCGACCTCGGCCTCGAGCGGCTCGGCGATCGCCTCCGGTACCGAGAGCGGCAGCCCCTCGGCGACGCGCTGGGCGATCGCCTCCTCGACGAGCCGGACGAGTTCGGGCCCGGTGACGAACACCTCCCCGTCGGCGACGACCCGGTTGACGAGCCGCCAGTCGTCCCGGCGCAGGCCCGCCGAGAGCCCCACGTAGGTCCCGACCGCGACGGCGTACTCCTCGCCCTCCGCCCGGATCCGACCCTCGAGATCGAACTCGGCGAGGAGTTCGCCGAGCGTGAGCCGTTCGACGCTGACGCTTCGCAGACCCTCCTCCTGGTCCCGCTGGCGTCGGTCCGTCTCGATCCGCTCCCGTGCCGTCCTCGCCTCCGCCCTGGCGTACTTCCGGGTGAGTACGTGCTCGTCGACGAGCGAGACGAGCACCCGTGCGACGGGGTACGAGAGCAGCTCCGTTCCGGGCGTTCGGTGGGTCTCTCCGACCTCCCCGTCGGTGACGGCCGAGGTGACGCGCTCGGTCGCCCGCTCGACCACCGCGCGCTCGGAGACGACGTCCACGAGGTCGACGCCCGCCGTCTCGACCGCCTCCCTGGCGCTCGCGAGAAACGGGTAGCGGGCGTGAAGCGCACTGACCTCCATCGTCTCTCCCAGCGTGCGCGAACGAATAAACGCCACGGCTCCGCGTCGTTCGCCGACCCCGGAACGGTCAAACCCACGCCGGTCGTGGTGATACCGTGGTCGACATCCGTAGCGCCGAACCCCCGGACGCGGAGGCGATCCGAACGGTCGCGCGGGGCTCCTGGCACGCGGTGTACGACGACATCCTGGGACCGGAGACCGTAGACCGGACGGTCGACGACTGGTACGGACTCGACTCGCTCCGGCGGGTGATCGGGGACCCGGAACACGTCGTCTCGGTCGCGGAGGACGGGGGTTCGGAGGTGATCGGATTCGCCCACGTCGGTCCCCAGCCGGAGGCGGAGACCCTGGCCGAACTCTACCGGATCTACGTCCTCCCCGTGCGCTGGGGAGAGGGGGTCGGGAGCCGCCTGCTCGCGGACGTGACCGGGCGAATAGCGGGCTACGACCGCCTCGGCCTCTCCGTCCTCGCCGAGAACGAGGTCGGGATCGCGTTCTACGAACGCGAGGGGTTCGATCGCGTCGGAGTCGAGGAGATCGAGTTCGAGGGTGACCGGTACGAGGAGATCCGGTACGAACGTCCGCTCTGAACGTTCGGTCACCGACCGTCCGAACCGGGTTCCCCGTCGCACGGTTCGTGGGAGTTGCGGATACCGTATCCGGGAGAGTGATTGTTCTATCGACACGAACTGGCTGAAAGTACGCAAAAACGTATTTCTTCTGATAGAGTGTACTCTTCGGAGAACGATGAGTACACACACAGCAGACTCTCACGGTGAAGAGGGACACAGCCACCACGAGACGGTGGGGCCGGGGTACGCGACGCCCCAGGCGGCGATCGAGCAGTCAGAGCGCGAGAGGGTCGCGTACGTCGTCGGACTGTACACGGGGACGGACGTCGATGCGCCCGACTTCCTCGCGGTCGTCGACGTCGACCCCGACTCGGGGACCTACGGCGAGATAACCGACCGGATCGAGATGCCGACGAAGGGCGACGAACTGCACCACTTCGGGTGGAACGCCTGTTCGTCGTCGTGCCACATGGAGGGGCTAGAGCGGCGCTATCTGGTGATGCCGGGCAACCGATCCTCGCGGATCACGATCGTCGACACCGAGAACCGAGCCCATCCCGAGATCGTCCGCGTGATCGACCCGGAGGAGGTCCACGAGCTAGATCTCTCGGCACCGCACACCGTCCACTGCCCCACCGGCGGCGGGGTGATGATCAGTATGCTCGGGAACGCCGAGGGGGAGCTACCGGGAGGGTTCCTCGAACTGAACGAGGACCTCGAGATCGAGGGCCGCTGGGACCTCCCCGGGGAGATCGAGATGAACTACGACTTCTGGTATCAGCCGCGTCACAACGTGATGATCTCCTCGGAGTGGGCAGCCCCCGAGACCTACCAGCCGGGCTTCGACATCGAGGACGTCGAGGCCGGGAAGTACGGTCACCGCCTCCACTTCTGGAACTGGGAGGAGAAGACGGTCGAGCAGACGGTGGACCTCGGCGAGGAGGGGATGGTCCCGCTCGAAGTGCGCTTTCTGCACAGTCCCGAGGCGACACACGGCTACGTCAACGCCGCACTCTCCTCGAACATATTCCACTTCTTCGAAGCCGACGGCGAGTGGCACGCCGAGAAGGTCATCGACTTCGAAGGCCGGGATCTCGAGGGCTGGGAGATGCCCGTCCCGGCGCTTCCCACTGATATCCTCGTCTCGATGGACGACCGCTACCTGTTCGGGGCGAACTGGCTCCACGGCGAGGTCTGGATGTACGACGTGAGCGACCCGGCGAACCCGCGACACGCGGATTCGATCTCCGTGGGGGGCTACTTCGGCGACGTCAGGGAGGTCAAGGGGCGTGAACTGGCGGCCGGACCCCAGATGGTGCAGTTGAGCCTCGACGGCGAACGCCTCTACTGGACGACCTCCCTCTACTCGACGTGGGACGACCAGTTCTTCCCCGAGGAGAAAGAGAACGGGTCGGTCATGCTGAAGGCGGACGTCGATCCGCGACGGGGGACGATGACGCTCGACGAGGAGTTCCTCGTCGACTTCGGTGACCTTCCAGATGGGCCTGCCCGCGCCCACGAGATCCGCTGGCCCGACGGCGATTGCACCAGCGACGTCTGGCAGTAACCCGTATGCCCCGCGTGAGCCTCGAATGGACGAACGGTCGGCGTGAGACGGTCCCGGCTCGGCCGGGTGAGCGCACTCTCGAGGCGGCGGAGGGTTCGGGAATCGACCTTCCGTTCGGCTGTCGGATCGGCGTCTGTGGGACGTGTACCGGACGAGTGCTCTCGGGCGAGATGCGCCACGTCGAGTCACCACGGGGTCTCAGGGAACGAGACTCGAGAGATGGGTACGTCCTCACCTGTATCGCGGTACCGAGTACCGACTGCACCGTCGAGGTGGGGACGGACGTCCGCGCCCGACTGTTCGAGAACCCGTGGCGGTGAGCGAGAAATGCGAACCCGTATCGCGTCGGTCGCTCTGTCGAGTCTCTCACTGCTCGCGGTCGTTCCGGCGGTCGTCCGGGCTCACGGAGTGCCCGCCGACCACGGAGTCGGCGTGTCGTTCGGGGTCGCCGTGGCCGCAGCCCTCGGGATCGGCGTCGTCGCCGGTCTGGCCGTCCTCGTCACCGGCACCTCGATCCAGACACGCACAGTGGCCCGCTTCGACAGGGTGGTCGGTGTCCTCCTCGTCGTCCTCGGCGTCGCCCTCGCGGTGACCGCCATCGGGGAGTATTCCGTCCTCGCCGTCGTGGGTGTTCTCGGCGGTGGTCTCGTCGCGTGGACGGCCTCCTCACGGACCGAGGGATCTCACCACGCGGACGTGACGCTCGTCGCTCTGGGTACACACCGGGTGATCGAAGGCGCCGTCCTCGCAGCCGTCTACCTCGCGGGAGCGGCCGTCGGAACGCTCGGGGTGGTACTGATAGCGGGCCACGTCGCGGTCGAAACCGCCGCAGTCGCCGGACTCTACGTGGCCGCGGGCACGGATTCGGCACGGGTGCTACTCGCGATCGGCCTCATGCAGGCCGGCTTCGGGGTCGGAATCCTCGGCGCGACGATGCTGGCGGCGGGCGTTCCCGGGTCGGTTCAGACGATCGTCATGGCGGCGGGTGCCGGCGTGCTACTCGTCGTCGGAACCGCCGAGATGAGCGGCCACCACCGGCACGGACCGGATCCGCGAGGAGAGATCCGACGCTCGGAGAGCTAGTCGCTCTGGATCCGCGGGGCGAGCATGTACGTGACGTTGCCCTCGCCCTCCGCGATCTCGAAGTGGAGTTTCACGGGGAACTCCTCGCCGATGTCGACGGTGACCTCGCCGTCGGTCGGGATCGCCTTGTTCATCTCTTTCAGGTAGTCGAGGCTGAACAGCGAGTGGGCCTCGCCCGGCGTCAGGTCGATCAGGTCCTCGCGGTCGAGCTTGAAGTTCACGTCGTCGGTGTCGCCCTCCGCCTCGACGTAGAACAGCTCTTCGTCCACGTCGACGCCGAGGGCGATGTGGTCGCTCACCATGTCCGCCGCCTTCACCGCGCGGTTGACGTCGCGCCCTTCGAGGACGACGCGAGCGGGGAGGTCGAGGTCCGGGATGTCCGGCTCCTCGCGGATCGAGTCCGGGTCGATCAGCGCGAGGGTGTACTTCAGACCGTCGAGGCGGATCGTGAGCTTCCGGGTCTCCTCGTCGAGTTCGAGGTCGACGAGCTGGCCGGCGTCGGCCATCCCGACGA
Source organism: Halococcaceae archaeon (assembly GCA_007128515.1). GTDB lineage: Archaea > Halobacteriota > Halobacteria > Halobacteriales > Halalkalicoccaceae > Natronorarus. The sequence goes on from SKXI01000336.1 coordinate 9,979, forward strand.
TGTCCTCGA
>SKXI01000319.1 GCA_007128515.1 Halococcaceae archaeon
ATGATCGACATACCGGTCGAACGCGTGCTCTCCGGCTCGGCCCGTACGCTCCCGCCCGAGACCCCGGTGGACGTGGCGGCAGAACGCCTCCGCGACCCGGAGGTGTCGGTGCTCGTCGTTCTCGAGGGTGAGTCGGTCGTGGGCGTCGTCACCGAGTCGGACTTCGTCGCGCTGGTCGCCGAGGGTCGTACCGACCTGCCGGTCGAGCGGATCATGTCCTCGCCGGTCGTCACGATCGATCCGTCGGCCTCGATCACCCTCGCCGCGCGTCGGATGCGCGAGGCGGGCGTCAGACAGCTCCCGGTCGTCGAGGAGGGTACCTACCGGGGCGTGCTCACAGCGACCGCGCTCTCGTCGTACCTCTCGCGCAACAACCTGGAGATCGACTGGAAGGACGAGCCGCTTCGGATCGACCACGAGGGGGCGGGGACCGCCCCTCCAGGCGAGTGACCGGCTGCTCGGTCGCGGTCAGCGGAGGTCCGACCGCTCGGTCTCCTCTCCCGTCTGCCGGTACCACCAGCGAAGCCACTCGAGGAGCGGTGCGCTCGGGCCGTCCGTGCTGACCCGGACGGTCCCATCGAACCGCCAGTCCGCGGCCGGCGAGTCATCCCCGAACGCGAGCGGGACCTCGACGCGGAGGTCCTCCGCGGTGAGTTCGACGACCTCGTCCCGGTCGACGCTCTCGTCGAGGAAGGCGTCGACGAGATCCAACCAGGAGGGAGATCGATCCTCCCGCTCGACCTCGGCGAGCGTATCGGTGTCTGCCATACACCACACACGGACCGGAGCGTACTGTGTGTTGCGAGAGCGTGCGAGACCGGTGAGTCCCCCCGACCCGCGAACCGTCGACCGATCGCAACGTTGGCCAGTATCCAGCATTATTAATCGCGAGGGTGCGTGGGGGTCGCATGGAGCGGTCCGAAACCCCCGTACGCGAGATCATGACGAGCCCGGTTCGGTCGGTCGACCCGGAGACGACGCTGAGGGAGGCGGCACGAGTGCTCTCGGACGAGTCGATCGGCTCGCTGATCGTCGGCGAGGACCCCCTCGACGGGATCATCACCGAGACGGACGTCGTCCGCGGTGTCGCCCGCGAGGTCAATCCGGCGAGTACGACCGTAGCGGAGCTGATGAGCTCGCCGGTGGTGACGATGCGCCCGACGGAGACGGTGTTCGCGGCCGGCGAGCGGATGGGACGGAACCAGGTGAAGAAGCTCCCGGTCACCGAGGAGGGCCGTCCGGTCGGGATCGTCACGACGACCGACCTCGCACACTTCCTCCCGGACCGGCGCGTGGGGACGGCCTCCAGCCCCGAGCCGGAGATCGAGGAGGGCGAGTTCGAGTGAGCCGGACGGGTCGTAGCTGGGTGGGACCGACGCACTCCCGCGGTCGATTATAGTAGCTGGCGCCCTCCGTACCGGTATGGCCGACAGCCTCCGCGACCGGCTCCCCGACCGGCTGCGACCGAGAAAGCGTGTCGGACCGAGACCGGTCTCCCGCCGCCGCTTCCTCCGGGGGTCGGCCGCCGCGAGCGCGACCGCCGGAGCCGTCGCGGGCGCCGGGTGCGCCCAGGAGGACGACGAGGAGACCCCCACACCGGAGGCGCCGGGGGACGACGACACCCCCACAGACGACGATGGCGAGGACGGGGACGACGACGGGGAAGACGAGCGTGACGTCGAGCACGACGATGAGGGAGAGGACGAGGAGGCGACGGTGTTCGTCTTCAACACGGGCGAGATGACGGTGAGCCTGATCGACCCGGCGACGGACGACCTGGTGGAGACGACGCACCTCGGGGCGACCGCCTCGTTCCCGGCGAACCAGTACGCGACGACCGAACGGGAGATCGAGACGCTCTGGCTCAACGTCGAGGATGGGGTCCGCGGGTACGCTCCGGCCTCGCTCGACCTCGACGTCGAGTTCGAGACCGGCTCGGACTCGAACTGGCAGGAGGTGACGCCCGACGGCCGACACCTGGTGGTGAGCGCGCGCGAGCCGACACACGCGCAGTACCGCATCGACGCCGATCCGAGCTCTGGGAGTTTCGGCGAGGTGACCGGCGAGATCGACCGGGACGAGGCCGGGCCCTGTGACGTCTCGATCGGTCCGAACGGGGAGTACGCCTACGTCCCCGACCTGTTCGCCGACACGCTCACCGTGATCGACGTCGAGGCGTTCGAGGTCGCCGCCCAGGTCGAGGTCGAGCCGGTCCTGGAGGGGGAGACCGAGTCCGCGCCGTACATGGGGACCTGTGGGTGGAACGGGGAGTACCTCGCGATCGAACACCTGGAGGGCGAGCACGGCACCCAGGGGATCTGGGACGTCTCCGAGCCCGAAGAGCCGGAGGAGCTAGTTCGGCTCACCGAGGACGACGGCCTCGGCGGCGGAACGATCACGAGCGAGTTTGATGCCGAGGACGAGACGCTCTACGTCTTCACGCCCGACACGGAGGACGTGACGGTGATCGACGTGGACGAGCTCGCGGTCGTCGATCGGATCGACCTCGGTGGATCCGCGTACGTGGGGACGTGGGACCCGGGAAGGGAGAAGCTGTAC
>SKXI01000481.1 GCA_007128515.1 Halococcaceae archaeon
AAAAGAGGCTCGGAGATTCCGTCACGGACCTCGAGTTCGAGACCGAGACGACCCTGTATCCTGCCCTGTCACCGGAGCACTTCTGGGAGCGAACGTCGACGAACTCGGGGATGTTCATCGAAGTCCTCGATGGCGTCGTCGACGAAGCCCTCCCGGACCTCCGTGACCAGCTGGTCGAGACGATCGAGCCGTATTTCGACGACCGCGAAAACGCCGTCGAACTGGAGTACCTGCTCACGACCGCGACGGTGACTGCTTCCGAATAAAGAGACGTGACCGAGCAGTACAGGAGAACGGCGCACGCAACGGATCGAATCTGTCTTCGGTTACTCGGGCTATCGAATACGACTGCGGCCTCTCGACTGCCGGAATCGCCCTCCGATCAGGTAACGAATAGGTTGGAGAGCAGTTTTATCCTTCTATACAGTAGACATGAACCGTGAACGGGAGTCGACCACAAACGGATACTGGTGACGATGATCGTTCCGATGGCATCACGCGACGGAACGTCTTGCTGGGTCTAGGCGGGAGTGGGTTCGCCGGGGGTGGGGTGGTGTCGGGACGCCTCGAAATCGCAGACGCGTCACCGAACGCGGTTTCGAGGGCCGTTGACGATTCGTTCGACGATCCCGCGGCAGTCGAGGAAACCGTCGACGAACTCATGACGGATCGGATCGGCGAGGAAACTCCCGGTGCGATCGTCGCCGTTGTTTCGAGCGACGACACGGATCTGACGAAGGGATATGGGACGACAGCGATCGATTCTCAGACACCCGTCCGAGCGGACGAGACGCTGTTTCGGATCGGTTCGGTGGCCAAAACCGTTACCTTCACCGCCGTCATGCAGGGTGTCGAGCGGGGAATCCTCGACCTCGACGAAGACGTCAACACGTATCTGGCGGGCTCCCCAGTCGAGGTGCCGGATACCTACGAGGATCCAGTGACGCTTCGACACCTCGGAACGCACACCGCCGGGTTCGGAACGCACCTGAATCCCGGCTTCGTGGACGACCGGGACGACCTCACTTCGATAGAGGAAGCACTGGTCGAAAACCGACCCGAGCGGAGGCGACCGCCTGGCGACGCCGTTGCGTACTCCAACTACGGGACACTGCTCGCCGGACATGTCGTGGCAGAGGCCTATGGGTCGTCGTTCGAGGAGTACGTCCAGTCCGAGGTTTTCCAGCCGCTCGGCATGGACCACAGCACGTTCGTCCAGCCCGTTCCTGACGACCGTCCCGGGGAACTCGCGACACCGCATACGGTTGACGGTGGTGAGTTGACGGTCGCCAATCCAGTCTACACCGACTGGTGGCCAGCAGGATCGATGAGTACGACAGCGACGGATATGGCCACCTTCATGCGTGCCCATCTCGGAGACGGGACGGCCAACGGGACACAACTCCTCGAGCCGGAAACGGCACGAACGATGCACGGGGAACAGTTCGGCCGCCATCCGGCAGTCAACGGGTGGGCGTACGGCTTTTGGGAGGACGGCCGTCCCGGAGACGACACGCTGGCTCATACCGGCGGGTCGATCCACTTCCTCAGCTATCTCGTCCTCGCGCTCGAGCACGATGTGGGCCTCTTCGTGAGTTACAACGCTCGAGGCGGGGATACCGAGGTGGATGCTCTACAAGCTGTGATCACGGATCTCGTCGAGGAGTACGATCTGGGGTTCGACGTCTCCACCGCCGATCACACGACCGGTTCGGCCGCTCAACAGCGGGCCGAACGTGTTGCTGGCGAGTACGGCTGGACCTGGGAGCCGGAATCCGCGACCGGTGAACTCACCATCCGACTGTTACAGGCGACCATCGAATCGATCGGTGGTGGGGAATTGACATTCGACATGGCTGGCGTAGACCAGCAGCGCTTCGTCGAAACCGACCCCTACGTTTACCACGAACGCGACGGCCACGACGTGCTCGCGTTCGACGTCGAGGACGGGGACGTGGTACGCGGCTATCGGAGTTCGGATACGCAGTTCTCCTGGGAACCGGTTCCGTTTCAGGAACGACAGCTCGTTGCGGGAGGCACGGCTGGTATCGCCCTCGCCGGGTTTCTGCTGTCGATGGTCGGCTGGAGTGGACTCGGTGCGTGGCGATGGTGGCACCGCCGGAGCGACGACGGTTCTCCCGCAACTGACACACCGCCCGGGACCGACGACGAATCAGTCGAGCCCAAACCGGGGGACAGAGAATGACGTCACGATCGGACGACTCGCGGCCACTTCTGGACGGATTCACGACTCGCTTCCACCGAATTGCCCGCGCAGGCGGCGGCCGGATCAGCAGTCCGCCGTGGCTTGCACGGGCGAGCGCGGTCGGACTCTGCGTGAGTTCACTCGGATTCGTGGCGCTCTTCGTCGGAGGCCTTGCGGCCGAACCCACTGCGGAACTCGCTCTCGTCGTAGAGCCGCTCCCACTACGTCTCGCGCTCTGGCTTCCGGCACTCATTGGGGTGTTCGCCGTTGGCACGTTCATCGGTGCAGCCGTTGGCTGGTACAACAGCTACTGGTCGTTGGTGGGTCGGATCC
>SKXI01000437.1 GCA_007128515.1 Halococcaceae archaeon
GCCGAACCCGTCGACCTCCCTCGGACCCGCGTTCGTCGGCCTCACGGTGCCGGTCCTCCGGTGTTCGCACTCTACTCCCTGACCCGCCGTCACCGCTCTGACCTCCGTCTCGCGTCGTCGCACGCGATGCACGCAGACGCAAGTGCGACGACCAAGTGTCCGAGCGTCGAACGTGGAGGTGCAATGGCACACAACTTCACCGAGGACGACGAGGGCAAGAAAGTCGTCGACGAGACGGGCGAGGAAGTCGGCGTCGTAACGAGTGTCGAACACGGCACCGCACACGTCGAACCCGACCCCGGGATCACCGACACGATCAGCGCCAAACTCGGCTGGGGTGACCGCGACGAGGACACGTACCCGCTGCAGGAGGAGTCGGTCGACAGCGTCACCGACGACGAGATCCGACTCGGCTCGCTCGACACGGGCACGACCGGAACGGCCGGCACCCACTAGGCTATCGCGCCGTGGAGACGATTTTTTTCGCAGTCGGTACGGGAGAGCAACGCCGAACGGGTCATGCGATCTCTCGGGGCGAACACCGACCGGGCGTTCACCCAAGGGGTGATCAGCGACCGGACCGGCGTGAAGACCGGGAGCAGCAGAGCCGTTCTCCCACGCCTGGAGGACAGGGGACTCTTTCGCCACCGCGGGCACTACTGGGCGCTCGGTGCGGAGGTCGACCTCTCGTCGTACACCGATCTGAACGAGAGTAGCCGTACCGCCAACGAGCGGTTCGGCGAGGAGGACTTCGACGAGTGGCTCGAGCATGCGGTCGACGAGGACGAACAGTGAGCTACACTGCCGCCTGTTACTGTGTGAAGGTTCTCGACGCCACGGGTGATCGACACTCTCGAACGACTCACGCCGACGGTATGCGCCGGAGGCGACGTCGTCCGGGCTCCGGATCCGTTCAAAATCACCGAGGCTCCCCGGCCCTGGCTGATCCTCAATGACGACGGGCATCCGTTTCCTGGCGAGGAGTACGTGACCGTCACCCTGACGACGACTCCACACGACGGAACGGTCCCGATCGACGACGTCGACTGGGTCGACGGCGGGATGCCGCGGCGAAGCTACGCATCGCCGTGGTCGCTCGCCTCTCCGAGAGACGTTCGTTCGTCGTGTGATCGAGGCGATGTGGACGTACCTCGAACCACCTCGACCGACGAGTAACACGGGGTCGATTCCCGCTCAGCCGAGGACGTTCTTCGTCCATCGGGCGATCGGATCGTCCGTCCGTTCCATCCACCCGAGCAGCCGTTGCTCGTGCTCCCGTCGCACCTTCTCGTACTCGGGGTGCGAGACGAGGTTTCGCAGCTCGTGTGGATCCTCGTGGAGGTCGTAGAACTCGTTCACGTCCCCCGCGTTGTAGACGAACTTGTACCCCTCGGTCCGGACCATCCGCTGGCTGTAGAGGCCGAACTCGTCGCCGTGGTACTGCGCGGTGATCGACTCGCGCCAGTCTCCCGGTACGTCGCCGTCGAGCAGCGGTCGGAGGCTCCGGCCGTGGACCTCGGGAACCGCCGCACCCGCGAGGTCGAGGAACGTCGGCATCAGGTCGACGAGCGAGACGAACGCCTCGCACGTCCCACGCTCGACGCCGGCCCCCATCGCGGCGAGCGGGACGTGGTACGTCTCCTCGTACATCAGCGGCCCCTTGTTGAACTGGCGGTGGCTCCCCGTGAAGTCGCCGTGATCCGAGGTGTGGACGACGAGCGTCTCCTCCATGCCATGGTCGTCGAGCGCGTCGAGGATCCGCCCGACCTGGTCGTCGATCATCGTCACGAAGCCGAAGTAGCGAGCGACGGCCCGAGACCACGTCTCCCAGTCGAAGTCGGCGACGCCCCTGTAGTGAAGGTAGTTCTCGTGGACCTGCGGCTTTCCGTCGAACGTCTCCGCGAACGTCGGCCAGGGCTCGATCCCTTCCGGGTCGTACATCGAGGCGTAGGGTTCGGGGACGACGTAGGGGTGGTGTGGGCCGAGGAAGTCGGTCCGGTGGAAGAAGGGCTCTTCGCCCTCGTCCGCGGCCAGCCCCTCGATCCGCTCGATCGTCCGTTCGGCGAGGTAGTACGCCCGGGTCGCCTCCACGGGGACGGGCGTCTCGGCGGCGATGAGTGTCGGGTCGTCCTCGTAGTCGGCCGTGATCGGATCGATCAGCTCCACCTCCCTGTCCACGCCGATGCGCTCGCGGTAGGCACGGAACGCCCGGTCGATGTCGTCGTGGTGGGTGTCGCTGCCGCCGAGGTAGCGAAAGCCGAACTCCCCTGGAACCTGATCCCGCCCGACGTGCCACTTCCCCAGATACGTGTTCTCGTAGCCGACCTCTGCCAGTCCCTCGCCGAACGTGGGGAGGTCGGGAGGGAGGTTCGGCTGGAGCGAGTCGGCCTCGTGGGAGTTGTTGAGCATCCCGTGGGCGTGTGGGAAGAGCCCGGTCAGCATCGACGCGCGGGCGCTCGTACAGATGCTGATCGGCGTGTACGCGCGGGTGAACCGGACCCCCTCCTCGGCGATCCGATCGAGGTTCGGCGTGTTCAC
>SKXI01000011.1 GCA_007128515.1 Halococcaceae archaeon
CCGAGCGAGGTCGTCTACGAGGAGAACAAGCTCGAACTGCGCCACTACGAGGCCCGGACCGACGAGCAGCACGACGTCCCGATCCTGATCGTCTACGCGCTGATCAACAAGCCGACGATCCTCGACCTCCAGCCGGACCGAAGCGTCGTCCGCACGCTCCTCGAACAGGGCTTCGACGTCTACCTGATCGACTGGAACGAGCCGTCGCTGATGGACGCGAACCTCACCTTAGAGGACTACGTCGACCGTTACATGGACAACTGCGTCGACGTCGTCAGAGAGCGTTCGGGCCAGGAGTCGATCAACGTCCTCGGCTACTGCATGGGCGGGACGATGAGCGTGATGTACGCCGCGCTCCACCCCGAGAAGGTCCGGAACCTCGGTCTGATGGCCGCCGGGCTCTGTTTCGCCGGCGACGGCGGACTGCTCGAACTCTGGGGCGACGAGGAGCACTACTCCCCCGAGAAGGTCGTCGAGACGTTCCACAACGCGCCCGCCGACTTCCTCGACGCCGGCTTCGCGCTGATGGAGCCGGTCGAGAACCTGGTCGGGAAGTACGCCAGGCTCTACGACAACCTGGAGGACGAGGAGTTCGTCGAGAACTTCGCGCGCATGGAGCGGTGGGTCAGCGACGGGATCGACGTCTCGGGCACGACCTACCAGCAGTTCCTGGAGGAGATCTACCAGGAGAACAAGCTCGCGAGAAACGAGCTCTACCTGGGTGAGCAGCATATCGACCTCGGGAGGATCGAGATGCCGATCCTCCAGATCGTCGGCGAGTACGACCACCTGATCCCGCCGGAGGCGAGCACTTCGTTCAACGACCTCGTCGCGAGCGAGGACACGACCGCGATCGAGTTCCCGACGGGCCACATCGGGCTGTCGGTCTCCTCGCGCTCGCACGAACAGCTCTGGCCCGAGGTCTGTGAGTGGTACGCCGAGCGGTCTGCGGTCGAGGACGAACCCGAGGTGGAAGTCGAACCGGACGAGGACGAACCCGAACCGGAAGTCGAACCGGACGAACCCGAACCGGACGCGGACGAGGTCGACGCCGAGGCCGAACCCGAACCGGAGGTCGCCCCCGAGGCAGACCGGGACGAACCCGAGGCGGCACACGCCCAGGACCCCGTTGGCGACGAGACCGCTCCCGAGGGCGAGCCGGTCGACGGAACGGCCGACGACTCCGCCGAGGACGACTCACAGTCGACGCTCTCGGAGGTCGAGGAAGAGGGCCTCGAACGGATCGACGGCATCGGCCCCTCCTACGCCGACCGCCTCGCCGAGGCCGGCATCGAGGACGTAGCGGGGCTCGCGACGGCCGATCCCGCGGAGCTCGCCGAGCAGATCGACGTCGGCGTCTCGCGAGTCGAGGGCTGGATCGAACAGGCGGACGGACGGCTCTCCGACTGACGCCGAGGACGGCCTCCAGGTCCGTTTACCACGTATCTTAATACGGTAGCATAGCCCATGTCGTGTATCGGGTCGGCTCGGCCGATCCGGGGAGACACATGGGACTCGACAACCGCACGTGCTTGATCACTGGATCGTCACGAGGAATCGGCAGAGGGATCGCAGAGGAACTGGCGTCGGAGGGCGCACAGGTCGTCGTCAACTACCGGGCGTCGGCGGGTGCCGCGGAGGACGTCGTCGCCGAGATCACCGAGGCGGGCGGCGAGGCGATCGCCTCGCAGGCCGACGTCACCGACGAGGAGGAGATCGACGCGATGCGCGAGGAGATCCACGACGCGTTCGGCCCCGTCGACGTGCTCGTGAACAACGCGGGCATCAACGTCGACACGCTGTTCGAGGAGATGACCCGCGCGGAGTGGGACCGCGTGATCGAGGTCGACCTCACCGGCGCGTTCGTCTGCTCGAAGGCCTTCTTCGACGATATCAAGGCGGCCGAACACGGCCGGCTGATCAACATCTCGTCGGTCGTCGGCAAGCAGGGCAACCTCGGACAGGCGAACTACGCCGCCGCCAAGAGCGGGATGTTCGGGCTCACGCGAACGCTCGCGCTCGAACTGGCGAAGAGCGGGTCGACCGCGAACTGCGTCGCCCCCGGGTTCACCGCCACACAGATGGTCACCGGCATCCCCGAACGCGTCCAGGAGCGGATCCGGTCGGGCATCCCGCTCGGCAGGTTCGCGACGGTCGAGGAGGTCGCCGCAGTCGTTCGGTTCGTCGCGAGCGACGAGGCGTCGTACATGACCGGCGAGGTCCTCGACGTCAACGGCGGCATGGACCTGTAATCGTCGAGCGCTCCGCGGCGTGATAAGGACGGTTGTAGTCTCTTACTGGTGATCGCCTGTCCGGCTCGGCGATCACCGGTAAACAGTTACAACCGTCCGTATGACCCTCTCGATCGCGGGGGCGGTGTCGGTACGGTGGAAACCCGCCGGTCGGCACGGCACGGGATACACACTCGGCTGTACGTCGTTCGAGCGTGTCGGCGGTGTGGGACGTCGAGGGTCTTCACGCGGGACTGCCGACAGTATACCGGTCCGGGACAGCCGACAGTGTGCCGGCCTTCGCGTTCGCGCCCACCCCACGACCGTCCGATCGGTGGACTACCGCCGTGGGACACCGACTCGACGGTCGGTCGACGAGGAGATCCCGGTCGTTTGGAACGCGATCGAGGCCCACATCCCCCAGAAACGGCCCCCGAGAGCCCTTGGGGATCGCCGCAAACGAAACCGACTTCAACCGCTGTTCCGGACCACCGGTATGGGAACGCAACACAGCGTCGGGCGGCGGTCGATCCTGCGGTACGCGGGTGCGGGCGCGGTCTCGGCCGCGCTGGCCGGCTGCCTCGGCGGTGAGGAGCCGGATCCGGGGGACGACGAGGAGGACGGCGACGAGACGCCCGAGGAGGCGGGCGACCCCGAGGAGGACGACGAGGGGATCACGGTCGTCCAGGACGCGATCGGGACCACGCTCGACCCGCACGCACACCGCGAGGCGGTGACGACGCGAACGCTCTCGCAGACGTACGAGGGGTTGTTGCGCCGGGATCGTGACGCGGAGATCGTTCCGGTGCTCGCGACGGACTACGAGCGGGTCGACGACGAGAGGGTGCGGTTCGAGATCAGGGAGGGCGTCGAGTTCCACGACGGCGAGGAGCTGACGGCCGAGGACGTCGCCTACAGCGTCCGCCGGATCGTCGACCCCGACGTGGGGATCGCGAGCCCGCAGGCCGATCAGCTCTCCGGCGTCGTCGACGCGGAGGTGGCCGAGGAGGGGACGGTCGACGTGCTGATGGACACGGTGAACCCGGCGGTCTTCTCGCTGTTCGCCGCCTACATGACCGTGATGAACGAGGAGTGGGTCGAGTCACGCGAGGCGGACGAGGTCGCGACCGAGATGAACGGGACCGGCCCCTACAGGATTCTCGAGTACGAGGAGGACGTCGAACTCTCGCTCGAGCGGTTCGAGGGGTACTGGGACGACGAGCCGGAGGTCCCCGCGGTGACGTTCCAGGGCCAGCCCGAATCGAGCACCCGGTACAGCGCGCTCGCGGCGGGCGAGGCCGACTTCATCACCGACCTCCACCCGGACGACGCCCCGAGCGTCGAGGACGACGCCGACCGTCGCGTCGACTCCTCGCCGGCGACCCGGATCGTCTACGTCGCGATGCGACACGACGTCGAGCCGTTCGATAGCGTCGAGTTCCGCCGGGCGATGAACTACGCGATCGATCTGGAGACGATCATCGAGTCGGTGCTCTCGGGCTTCGGTGAGCCGACGAGCCAGCCCTCGATGGAGGGCTTTTTCGGGTTCAACCCCGACCTGGACCCCTACCCGTACGACCCGGATCGCGCGGCGGAGCTCGTCGAGGAGAGCGGCTACACCGACGTCGAACTCGAGCTCCACACCCCGATCGGGGACGTCTTCGGCGACGTCGAGGTCGCCCAGGCGGTCGCGGGCTACATCGACGAGCTGGAGGAGGTCTCCTGTGAGGCCGAACAGCGCGAGTTCAGCTCGCTCGTCGACGAGCTGCTCGACGGCGAGATCGAGACCTCCCCGGAGATGTACCTGATCAGCTGGGGCAACGCCACCTTCGAGACGAGCGCCATCGCGATGCCGCCGCTCGCGAGCGACGGCTCGATCACCTCCTTCAGCGACGAGGAGGTAGACGACCTCTTCACGCAGGCCGAGGCGGAGCCGGATCTGGACGCCAGGGAGGAGCTCTACTTCGAGATCAACGAGCGGCTGCACGAGCTCGCGCCCTGGGTCTTCCTCCACCAGCACTACAACATCTACGGGATCGACGAGCGCATCGAGTGGGAGCCCCGGATCGACGAGCAGATCTACGTCCAGGAGATGGGACTCCGGTAGCCGGCAGCGACGATCGATGCGAGAGCCGTCACTCCTCTGTCTCGTACGGTTCGCCGACCGACGCTGGCATCCGTGTCTTGCCCCAGACGGTCAGGACGACGATCACGCCGATGTACGGGGCAAGTCCCATCAACCTGCCCGAAACCGCGATGTCTGCGGTCTGGAACTGCACCTGGAGCATGTCGAGGCCGCCGAACAGCAGCGCCGCAGCGGCCGCCCCCAGCGGGTTGTAGTTACCGAAGAGGTAGGCGACGATGGCGATCCAGCCGCGACCGTCGACCATCGTGTCGCCGGTGCCGATGAAGTTCCCCGCGTGAGCGAGCAGTACCGCACCACCTAACCCCGCCATCACGCCCGAGAAGATCACCGTCGCGTACCGAACCCGGTTCACGTTCACCCCGGCAGTGTCCAGTGCCTCCGGGTTGTCGCCGGCCGCCTGTATCCAGTAGCCGTATCTGGTCCGGTAGAGCACCACCCAGGCCGCGACGACCACGACGGCGGTGATCACGACGAACGGTGACTGCTGGAACAGGATGGGACCGACGACGGGAACCTCACCGAGATACGGGAGCGAGTACTGGGTGACCCTCGTGAGTCCCGGACTCCGCACCGTCCCCCAGATAAGCGAGGCGGCGAACGGCGCGAACCCGAGGCCCATGAACCAGACGGCCAGTCCCGCCACGATCTGATCCGCTTTGTACCGGATCAGGAGCACCGCGTACCCGGCGGTGAGCAGCACCGAGAACGCGACCGCCGTTACGACCGCCGCCCAGACGTGCCACTGCGTGGGATCGGTCCCACCGAGACCGTACAGCGCGGCCGCGGCGGTGACCGCCCCGAAGATCATGAACCCCTCGAGGCCGATGTTGAAGACGCCGCTCTTCTCGGCGTAGAGCCCGCCGATCGCGGCTAGGGCGATGGGAGAGGCCGCCAGCAGCGCCCGGTTGACGAAGCCGACCGTGACGATCCGTTCCAGAGGAACGTCGAACGCGGCCACGAGGGTCGTGCCGACCGCGAGGACGGCGACCAGCGCGAGGCCGCCGAGGCGGACGCCCCGCCGGGCAGAGAGCTCCGCCAGACTCACCGACGATCACCCCCGAGTCCGGTCCGTTCGGCGATCATCCGGAAGAGCTCCGGGGCGGCGACGAACAGGACGACGAGGCCGACGATCCCGTCGATCAGCTGGACGGGCACCTCGCTGTGGATCTGGACGTGCGAGCTCGCTGAGTCGAGTGCGCCGAACAGCAGCGCCGCGGGGACGACACCGATGGGGTTGTTCGCGGCGAGCAGGCTGACGGCGATCGCGTCGAAGCCGTAGGTGCCCAGCCCGGAGGGGTCGATGAAGTAGCCCTGGACCATGATCGCGAACACCGCGCCGACCAGCCCGGCGACCATTCCCGAGAGCGTCATCGTCTGGACGATCATCCGCCTCGCGTCGACCCCTGAGTAGGTCGCCGCACGGAGCTGGTAGCCGCTCGTCATCATGTCGTAGCCGAAGCTCGTCCGCGTCGCGACCACGGAGATGGCGACGACGACCACGAGCGCGAGGCCGAGCCCGACGAGCGAGAAGCTCGGGTACTCGAAGAGGAGCTGGGGGAAGCCGACGTTGTCGGGGAGGTACTCGGTCCGAACCGAGCGTGCGTCGTCGGGACGGAGCGGCCCGTCGACGGCCCAGCCGACGACGCCGATGGCGACGAAGTTGAGCATGATCGTCGTGATTATCTCGTTCGCGCCGTAGTACGCCTTCAGCGCCCCTGGAAGCGCCGCGTAGAGTCCGCCAGCGACGACGGACGCGAACAGCCCCACGGCCACCAGCCCGGTTCCGCCGATCCTCCCGTCGGGAACGTATGGCGCGAGCCAGACGATCGCCAGGACGCACGCGATACCGCCGACGATCAGCTGTCCCTGTACGCCGATGTTGAAGACGCCGGCGCGAAACGCGATCGCGACGGCGACCCCCGCGAGGATGAACAGGGTCGTGAACTGGAGCGTCCGCGCGAACGCCCGTTCGCTCCCGAACGAGCCGACGACGAGCTGTGTAGCGAACCGGAGCGGATCGTAGCCCGCCAACGCAACGATCACCAACCCGATCAGCAGTGCCAGCCCCGTCGAGCCCACCGCGATACCTACACGCTCGTACACGGACGCGTCCAGAATCCGGTCGGCGGCCCGATCGAGCGCCGTTCGAACCCGTCCGGGGTCCGAAGCACCGTCGCTCACAGCTTCGCCTCCGTATCGGGGTCGTTCCCGGTCGGGTCGTCCTCCGGACCGTGACCGGCCATCAGGAGCCCGAGCTCCTCTTCGGTCACCACGTCCGGGTCCACCGTGTCGATGAACTCGCCGTCGTACATGACCGCTATTCGATCGGAGAGTTTCTGTACCTCGTCGAGTTTCGAGGAGACGACGACGATCCCGAGACCCTCGTCGCGGAGCTCGAGCAGTCGGTTGTGAATGAACTCGATCGAACCGATGTCGACCCCACGGGTCGGGTGCGAGGCGATCAGTAGCTCCGGGTCGTGGCCGATCTCGCGTCCGACGATGAACTTCTGCTGGTTACCGCCGGAGAGCGACGTCGCGTCGGCTCCCATTCCCGAGGTCTGGACGTCGAACTCGCGAACGATCGTCTCGGCGTGCTCGGAGACGCGTGGCCAGTTCAGCCAGCCGTCCATGGAGTAGGGCGCGACCGTCTGGTTCCCCAGCAGTGCGTTTCTCACCAGGTCGTAGCGCTGTACCAGCCCCTCTGTCTGCCGGTCCTCCGGGACGTAGGCGATGCCCTCCTCGATTCGCTGGCGCCGACCCGTGTCGGTGATCTCCGTACCCTGGAACCGGATCGTCCCGGACTCGACGGGTCGAAGCCCGGTGAGCGCCTCGGCCAGCTCCGTCTGGCCGTTGCCCTGCACGCCAGCGATCCCCAGGATCTCCCGTTCCCGGACGGTGAAGCTCACGTCGGTGACCCGCTCGAGCCCGCGGTCGCCGTCGACCCGGAGCTCCTCGACCTCGAGGACGGGTTCGCCGGGGGTCGTCTCCCGGGAGAGCCGCTCGAAGAGGACGTCCCTCCCGATCATCATTCGCGCCAGCTCACCTTCAGCGGTCTCCGCCGCGTTCACGGTGCCGATCGCCCGTCCGTCCCGGAGGACGGTGATCCGATCGGCCGCGGCCAGCACCTCGTCGAGCTTGTGTGAGATGAAGACGATCGACCGGCCGGCGTCCCGGAGGTCCTCGAGCAGCCCCATGAGCCCGTCGACCTCCTGTGGGGTGAGGACGGCCGTCGGTTCGTCGAAGACCAGCACCTCCGCGCCCCGGTAGAGCGTTTTCACGATCTCGACGCGCTGTCGCGTCCCGAGGTCGAGCTCCTCGATCGGGGTGTCGAGGTGTCGGTCGACGTCGAAGCCGTAGCGCGAACAGATCCCCTCGATCCGCTCTCTCGCCGCTCCCTCGTCGATCAACCCGTTTCGCGTCGGCTCGTTGCCCAGGACGACGTTCTGGAGCACGGTCATCGGGGGGACGAGCTGGAAGTGCTGGTGGATCATGCCGATCCCCGCCCCCATCGCGTCCTGTGGCGAGTCGAACGACCGGGGTTCGCCATCGACGTAGATCGTCCCCTCGTCCTGGTCGTAGAGCCCGTAGAGGACGCTCATCAGCGTCGTCTTCCCGGAGCCGTTCTCCCCGAGGAGTGCGTGGACCTCCCCTCGCTCGAGGGTGAAGTCGACGTCCTCGTTCGCCACGACGTCACCGAACGTCTTGGTGATCCCCTCGAGACGGACCGCCGGTGGCTCGTCACTCATCCCGGCCCCGCCTCCACGCTCGTGTTCCCGTCCGCGTGTGTCGTATCATCTGAGTCTACCCGGACCGATCAGTCACCCTACTGCCCGGCGTTCCGAAGTCGTTCGGCGATCGGTCCCGCGTCAGCAGCCCGTGGGTCCGCAGGTGAGATCGATCTCGCCGTCGATGAACGCCTGCCTGGCTTCCTCTACGTTCTCGTCCAGCGAATCGGGCAGCTCCCCGTCGAACTCCTGCCCGACGACGAAGTCGATACCCTCGTTCTCGATGCTGAGGTTCTGTTCGCCCGAGACGTCCTCCCAGCTGTCTTCGACGACCGCCTCCGTGACCATGTAGGTCGCCTCGTTGAGCGCCTTGATCGCGGAACCGAGGATGACGTCGGCGTACTGGTCGTCGGCCACCGACTGGTCGCTGTCCACGCCGAGGGCGAACCGTTCGTTGTCCTGTGCGGCAGAGAACGCACCGGCGCCAGCCGCAGCCGCCGCGTGCCAGACGATGTCCGCCCCGTCGTCGAACTGCGAACTGGCGACCTCGCTCAGCGCCTCGGAGTCGGAGAAACTCCCGCCGTAACCGGTGAGCACGTCGACCCCGTCGTCCACCCACTCGACGCCCTCGATGTACGACTGCTCGAACGCGTTGATCAGGTCGATATCCTCCCCGCCCGCGAAGCCGACGACGCTCTCGTCGGGGTCGGTCGCGCTGTCGCCGTGTTCGATCTCCTCGTGGGTCAGCGTACCGGCGGCCACGCCCGCGAGGAACGACATCTCGTTGTTCATCTCGATCCAGCCCGAGACGTTCTCCGCGCCCTCGACGTGGTCGTTGATCAGCATCCAGTACTGGTCGGGGTAGGCCTCGGAGTGTTCGACCAACCCCTCGTAGTGCTGGTAGCCGACCATGACGATCAGGTCGTAGCTCCCGTCGGCGGCGAGCTCTTCCTGTCTCGCCGCGAACTCCGCCGTCTCGGTCTCTTCTACCCGCGTAATAGCGATTCCGAAGTCGTCTTCGGCCTCTTCGAGGCCCTCCATCGCGTTGTCGTTGAAGGCGTTGTCCCCGAAGCCGGCGTCGCTCGAGATGATCGCGACCTGGACGTCGGCCTCGTCCGCGTCGTCGTCGGTCTCCGCGTCGTCCACGTCCTCGGCGTCGTCGTCCGCGTCGGCCGGGTCGTCGTCCTCCCCGATACACCCGACCAGGGTCACGCCACCGATCGCGGCACCGGTCGCCAGTACGTCGCGTCTGCTCACGACTGCGTCTCGAACCATCGCCGTGCGACCGGTGAGGCTGTCAGTATCTAACACCATAGCTACAGGTGTTTATATCCCCTCGACAAGTAGTTTTCGCTACGCGAAAAGACGTGGCGGTGAGACCGTCGAGTTCCCTCGCGGTTCCGGTCGACCAGTGTCGAAGGAGAAACCTTACGCGAAGCGTAGTGGACCGCGGAGCGAGAGCACGGTGAAAACTGCGACACGGACCCGTCGTTTCGGCGTGAGGAGGTCGGCGACCGGACTCACCCCAGCGGTGGCGTCCGCTGGAGCTCCATCACGGGGTTCGCCTCCTCCCACTCGGCGTGCTGGTCCATCGCCACCCGATGGAGCCGTCGGAGTTCGCGAACCGGGTCCTCGTGGTCGTCCACCCGGACGTCGTCCGCGAGGGTCGGTTCCGGATCGTAGACCCTGAGCGCGGCGCTCTGTGCGTACTCCGCGCGCTTGTCGCCGCCCGCGTCCTCGCCGGCCTCCAGCGCGTCGAGGAGCCGTTCTCG
>SKXI01000170.1 GCA_007128515.1 Halococcaceae archaeon
GCGGCGCCGGTCGCAGGTCTGCAGCGCGCACGCGAGGCGGGGATCGTCGATCCGGGTGACTCGATCGTGGTCGTCGTCACCGGAACTGGCTTGAAGGACACGGAGAGTGGGCTCCGGGCGGGCGGCGACGTGACGAGTATCGACCCGGCGATCGAGGACGTCGAGGCTCGCTACGGGGAGTCGGCGCGATGAGCGGGTTTCGAATCGACGCCGATCGACTGAGAGACCGGTTCGACCGGTTCAACGAGATCGGTGCGACCGAGCGGGGCGGGGTCGACCGCCCGGCGCTCACCGACGAGAACCGCGCGGCACGCGACCTGCTCGTGAAGTGGTTCGCGGAGGCCGGTCTCGACGTTCGCGTCGACGGGATCGGGAACCTCTTCGCCCGTCGCGAGGGTCGGGACCCGGAGGCGGACCCGGTGCTGGTCGGCTCGCACGTCGACAGCCAGCGGAACGGGGGTCGGTTCGACGGCGTGATCGGTGTGCTCGGCGCGCTCGAACTCGTCGAGAGCCTCGACGATCGGGGGAGAGAGACCGATCGACCGATCGAGGTCGTCTCGTGGACCAACGAGGAGGGCGTCCGGTTTCAGCCGGACATGCTCGGCAGCGGCGTCTTCGCGGGCGTCTTCGATCTGGGGGAGGCGCTCGCGTGTGAGGACCGCGAGGGGAACACCGTCGGCGAGGAACTGGAGCGGATCGGCTACCGGGGTGAACCGGTCGAGATCGAGCCTCACAGCTACCTCGAACTCCACGTCGAACAGGGGCCGATCCTGGAGGATTCGGGGATCTCCGTGGGGGCCGTCGAGGGGATCGTCGGCTTCTCCTGGCTGGAGGGGCGGGTCGAGGGGCGGGCTGACCACGCCGGGCCGACACCGATGGACGCCCGGACCGACGCGCTCGTCCCGGTCGCGGACCTGATTCGTGGTGTCCGCGATCTCGCCGGACGGAGCGACGACCTGGTGGGCACGGTCGGTTCCCTGGAGGTCGAGCCGAATTCGGTCAACGTGATCCCCGAACGTGTCTCGTTCACCGTGGACCTCCGATCGCCGAGCGACGAGGCCGTCGAGTACGCCGTCGTGCGCGTTGAGGAGCTCGTCGAGCGAGCGGCACGCCGGGAGGGTGCGGAGTACACGCTCGAACGGATCATGCACGTTCCGTCCGTGGACTTCGAGGCCGAGATCGTCGAGACGGTCGAACGGGCAGCCGAGGCGACCGGCGTCTCGCACACCCGACTCCGGAGTGGTGCGGGCCACGACGCGAGTTACCTCGCGGGTATCTGTCCCACGGGGATGGTCTTCGTCCCGAGCGTCGACGGAGTGAGCCACACGGAGTGTGAGTACACCGACTGGGCCGACGTCGTCGCCGGGACGGACGTCCTCTGTCAGGCGGTCTGCGAGCGGGCCGGCGTCGAGTTTTAAGTAGGGTAAGGGCTCCAGCGGGGTCATGGCGAGCGCCACACGAACGGAGCGAGGGGAGACGACACTGAGCGTGCTCGCGGGGGAGTGTCTCGTCCACGCCGACGGGGAGACCCACCGCGGCGAGGTGGTCGTCCTGCTCAAACCCGACAACACGGTCCTGGTCCACGACGCCGACGGCTACCGGCCGGTCGCCTGGCTCACGCGGGCGGACTCGGTCTCGACGCGACGAAACGGCGGCTTCTCCATCACGGCGATCGCGGGCGATCGCTCCCTGCACGTCGAGTCGACGACGGAGTACGGCTTCGGGGAGTTCCCCGCCTCACAGGCGGGCATCCCGGTCGGTGACTGCCCTGACTGCGATCGCACCCTGATCCGCTCCGGGGGGCTGATCGGCTGTCTCGGCTGCTCTAGCAGGTACGGCCTGCCGGACGGCGCTCGACTGCTCGAGGAGGGCTGTGAGTGTGGTCTCCCCAGAATGGCGGTCGATCGGGGGGCGACGTTCGAACTCTGTATCGACCGGAACTGCGAGTCGCTCGACGACGCCGTGACCGAGCGCTTCGACCGCGAGTGGTCCTGCGTAGCCTGTGGCGACGACCTCCGGGTCCTCCGTCGTGGGGGGTTGCTCGCGGGCTGTGACGCCTACCCTGACTGCGAGCACGCCTACGTGATCCCGACCGGCACCGTCTCGGGGACCTGCGACTGTGGCCTCCCCCGGTTCGAGACGCGCTCGGGCGCGCGCTGTCTCGACGCGACCTGCGAGGAGAGCGTCTGAGAACCGTTTCGGCTTTCACGCCGGACCGACTCCCATCGCCATGAGCCAGCCCGTAGGGACCGTCGAGGGTACCGAGGTGCGCGTCAGCGGGGACGCCCGCCAGCGTTTTTTCGACTCGCGAGGGTACGGAGAGCCCCGTGGGGGTAACGAAGTCGCACTCGCGCCCGTCGAGGCGGCCCACCTGCTCTCGCGGGGCGACCTCGCCTCGGTCGACGGGATGGACTTCCGCGAGTTCCTCGGCCGCGACGAGGGCCTCGTCGTCCGGTTCCGCGTCTACGCAGACCTCCGGTCCCGGGGGTTTTACCTCTCGCCTACGCGGTGGACCGACGCCGAC
>SKXI01000406.1 GCA_007128515.1 Halococcaceae archaeon
CACCATCTGTGTTCGGTTAATGCCGTAAGCGACGAATTGTCAAGCTTCAGGTCCCGACCGAGAAGGTTCAAACGGCTGAATCCAGGGTAGTACCTAGCCTGAGAATATTACTATCAGTGTTATCCGAACACGAATGGTTCACAGGGCAAAACAGGGTTGAAACGGGTTGTCTTGGGGAGTGTCGCAGAGAATGTCGCTCGTCGCTCTTTCGTCCCGATCCAGTTAGTGCAATCACCGATCGGTTTTGTGACACTACTCGACTCAGAACGGGACGAGGAGACCGATGAAGAGTAGTCACTGGTGAGTGAGGGAGTCCATCACCTCTGATCGCAGTACGTATCCAAATCTTCGGGGGAGTATATCTCGAAGGCGACGTTTCACTCGGAAAGGTGAACAACCGACTTTCGGCAGGAGCTATGGAGTTATCCCGAGTTTGTTATTCGATCTTCGTTGAAGGATCGAAGCGTACTCTTTCAGTTCGCTCAACCGTTGCTCACGAAGCTGTTCTGGTGTGAACTCACCTTCGAACAACTCTTTGAGATGCTGAACCAACTGTTCGCCTGCTAAGAACTCTGGAACACTCACGTAGATCGCCCCGTTATCGAAGAGATCGAGCGCGGTTTCGATATCATCTGATCGAAGCATGACGTCTACATCGAACCCGAACGAGAGGAGCCGATACGAAACCGGATCGGAGTTAACGGTGGAAATCACGAGTTTTGCGTCAGTGACGTTCGCTTTTTCCCACGTGTACTCCTCCATCGCATCCCCGAGGACATAGGCATCACAGTCCGAACTGACCACTTCGAACAGCGCCGGGTCGTTCTCGATGACGACGTACGGCTGGTCTCGCTCCTCGCAAGCTTCGGTGAGTTGTTGACCGTTTCTACCGTACCCAAGGATAACGACGTGATCCATATGTCCTCCCGTGACACTACTCAACTCGTCGACCTTCCCGTGACTCCCAGGTATCAGTCCACGAGTAGCTATGGCCCGATAGACGCGCTCGTTGTACTGCTGTGAGAGACTGGAGGTGATCATGGTCACTGCGGCGGCGAGAATAATCGCATCGAAGACGTCCTGTGTCAACAGGCCGAGTACTAGGGCTTCGATAGCGATGATGAGAGCGAACTCACTTATCTGATCGATGCTGAGGCTGGTGAGCGTAGCCGAGCGCGCTTCATAGCCGTTGTACAGGAGAATCGCTGTGGTGGCGAGTGGTTTGAGGACGGCTGTCAAAACGACGAGGCCAGCCACCAAAAGGAGTTTCTCAATGGAGGCAGCCCGTCCGAGTTCGACAAACGGTACCACCACGAGTGCGCCGATAGTCACGAAGAATATCGCGACGAAGAAGTCCCGGATGGAGAAGATTCCGTTGAACAAGCCGAGGTATTCGACCGGGTCGTGACGAACTGCGAGGCCGGCAGCAAACGCCCCGACCACGATGGATATATCGGCGAGTTCCGCTGCAGCGAGAAACACGACCAGAAGCGAGACGACGCCGATTATCATGAGTTCGTCGGAATCCCCAGCGAGTCGTCCGAGAGTTCCGAACAGGTACCTGTGTGTCAACAGCGCCAGAATGAGAAGTGCAACGCCGAATGCAAGCTGTGTTGCAATCGGTTCGGCCGTGAGTGTACCGGCCCCGAGGATCAGCAGGATTGCGATAGCCACCAGATCTTGAACGAATTGAATAGTTTGCGCCAGTCGAGCACGCAGGAGTTTTTGCCGGAGTTCGGATTGTAATAACGCTGTACCGACAACAGTCGACGAAAAGGCGACTGCGACACCGAGGAAAATCGCCTCACCAGCTGAAATCCCGAAGAGGAGTCCAAAAGCGAACCCCAGTGCACCCACGAGAAGGATTTGGCCGAATGCAGCAGTCTCACTGTCTCTCAGCACGGGCCGGAAACTCGTAGGATCGATCCCGACACTAAACGTGAAGACCAGCAGCGCGATTCCGTACCGTGCAAGTTCGACTGTAAGCGTTTCGTCGATGAAGAACCCGCCAACGACTCCGGCGATAATTAGAAACGGAACGGTTGGAAGCCTGAACCGGTTTGCGATCAGTAAAAACGGTCCTGCAATGATGAAGATAAGCGAGATCGTGGTGAGCAGTTCACTCATCGAAACCACCTCGGACGAATCTGACCGTCTCAGGGAATGGCTGGTCTCGACGCATCAGTTCTACGTCGGCATCGACGACCTCTTCGAAGGCGTCTCGGCCATCGAGGTACAGTGACAGGTAACCTATGAACCGGCTGGCAGCAAGTTGGGGACTAAAGATGACAGAATGTGCCCCCCTATCGTAGAGTTTTTGCGCGTCCTCGATCCACTCGGCCTCGACGAAAACCGTCGCCTCGTCGCTAACCTCCTCAAGTAAGACGCTGTTCAGATCCGACTGCACGGACGACGAGAGAAGGAACTCCGCGTGCTTGATCGCTGCATCCTTCCGAACGGTGGTGTTGCTTATATCTCCGTAGATGGTGTCGTACCCTTCCTCGTCGAGTGTCTCAATGTGATCGACCGTTCTGTCAACGACCACCACCTGTTCGTATCGTTCAGCGAGCAACGGAAGCGCAGGCTCCGTCACCGTATCATACCCGACAACGACGGCGTGATTCCGGTAGGCTTGCCTCTCACGGTGAAAGCCGTCCTCGGTCTCAAACCGCGAGAGAAACGGGGCCGCTCGGTCGAACAACTGGTGGCTGAATTCGATGAAATACACCGAGACACTCATCGTTATCAGTGCAAGGAGCGTGAGAAATCCGAGGATTTCGATATCGATGAACCCACCCTGCTGTGCGGCGACACCGACGATGATCCCGAATTCGCTTATCTGGATCATGCTGATGCTACCGAGGAACGTCGTTTCTAGCGTGAACTGTTGCCAGCCGATGAGAGTGAAGAAAACGATGAACTTTGCAATCATCAGCACCACCGCAGCGACGATCGCTTCCTGCCAGTAGAAGACGAGGTCGGTCACCTCGAGGTTCAGTGCAACCGAGACGAAAAAAACCATCACGAACAGGTCAGTTAACGGGTTTACTCGATCTCTCAGTTCCAAACTATAGGGTAACTGTGCGATCGCTAGTCCAGCCAAGAACGCGCCCATCTCGATAGAGAGGTACGCTTCGATACCGAACGGGGCGAGAAAGTTATTCATCTCGTGAGACACATATATGAACAGAAACGCCCAGGAAAGGGCGATCAGGAAGAAGACCTCCTTGTTGTCGGCGATGCGTCGGAAGACAACCGGCAACACGTATCGTGATGCGCCAATAGCGGCGATGGTAATCAGGGCGACCAAGAAGAGTACGATCCCCAGTGTCGTCAGGACTTCGGCGACATCGTCAGGACGACCCACAGCGAGCACTGCCAGAAGAATAACGACGACGATATCCTGAACGAGGAGCACTCCGACGTCGATTTTTCCGTGGAGGGACGTGGCTTCGTCCTTATCGGTGAGCATCTTGATGACGACTGCGGTCGAGCTATACATCACCGCCAGCCCAATCAAGACCGCTTCGAGGGGTCTAAATCCGAGGAGAAGCGATATTCCAGTCCCGACGAGTGCGACAGCAGCCATTTGCGGGATCGAAATCTTGAGTATCGGAGAGAGAACGTGGCTAACCTCGTCGAGGCGCATTTTGATTCCGAGGAGGAATAGTAAGAAGGCGAGACCGAGTTCTGAAAGCGTCTCCGTGAGTTCAGTCACCTCGACGATTCCGAGGACTGCCGGGCCGATGATGACGCCCGCTACGATGTACGCGACAATCGTCGGCTGCCCCGTTTGGTTGGCGATGAAGCCGGCGATGGTGGCACTCAGAAGGATTAGTGCGAGATCCGTCGTGAGTGCAACTTCGATAACCATTCAAATCGGGATTCCCAGTGCTTCCAAATAAAGCATGTCGGACCCGGGTTCGGTTGTGAGACCGCCATCTGAAGACCAGCTACCTGCAAGAAAGAATTCGACGGGGGTCGCATCGAGCCCAAGAGTCGAGATACATCCGCGTCACAACGGATCCAATCGATAAGTGCGCCCTGGCATGCATCGACATCCGACTGATTTGAGGACATTTGATAACTATACTATCATCTCTTTGTAATGTTACCGAGTGATGATTTCCTTACGTATACTTTGAATTATTCGTAGATAGTCTTCCGAATAGATTCTCCGTATCGGTCACGGCAACCCCATTATATGCACAATCTATCACGTTAGGGGTACGAGAATAGACGCTACTCACTATCGCTCGATCGGTCGGCGTCGGGGAACACGGTCTGAACCACGTGCGGGCGGAGCCGGGCGGTCGGATCCCGCTTCGATACCACTCTCACGACCGGCAGGAAGAGGCCGTCTTCGTCCTCTCGGAGGACGCTCCACGTCGAGCCACCGGACGAGCCGGTAAAGTTGCTCGCGATCGGCACGTCCCCGACCGACGACGCGCGGCCGTACGACCCCTCGAGCGGCTGAGCGCGTTCTCGGATAGGGGGACGCCGCTCAGATCGTCGGCCCGAGCGGGCTGTCCCCGCCGCCGCTCCCGGTCGCACACTGCACACAGCAGCCCTGGGTCCGCTCGAAGTCGTTCGTACAGACGAGCGCACCACAGAGCGAACACGTGTGATCGGCGGTACGCGACTCACAGACCTGACAGACGCCTTCGACGCTCATACCCACCGTTCTCGCCCGACCGGCTTCAGTCGTGTGCCAGCATTTACTACGAACCGTTCCGTAGGGCCCCCAGTGTCACAGTCGCGGATCCTGCTCGCGCTCGCCTCCGTCTTCGCCGGCATCGCCGTCGTGACGACGATCAGCTCGCTCGTCTACGCGACGCCGGTGCCGCTCGCCGTCGCCGCACCCACCGGCGCGACCGCCTACGTCTTCTGGTACCAGGGCACGGGACGGCTGAAACGGCGGGTTCGACGCCGGGCGTTCGACGCGAGGGCCGGCCCTTCTGGGGCGTTCGACGCGAGAGCGGGGTTCGGCGCGCGGGCGACGGGGACGGGCGCACGCCGCGAGCGGTACCGACCGCCCCCCTCCTCGACGAGCGGGCCGACGCGGCGCGAGGCGGCGGGCGTCCTCGGGGTCGAGGTCGGCGCCGGCGAGCGAGAGGTGAGACGCGCCTACCGGGAGCGGGTGAAGGAGGTCCACCCCGACCGCGGCGGCGACGAGGAACGGTTCAGACGGGTCGCCGCGGCGTACGAGCGGCTCTCGGAGTGAGCGATCGACACGCTCGGGACCCCGTAGCGAGAGCGCCCGCGCACGTCCGCCGATGACCGCTGACTGGTCGCCTGGGCGCACGGCTGGGTCGCCGTCGGTGCGCTCGCGGTCGGCGCGGTCCGGATCGCGGTCGTCTCGACCCGACTGGTGAGCCTCGAGGCACAGCGGTGGCTGCTGCTCATCAGCGCGCTCTGTGCCGGTCTCGGTGCACTTCTCGGGGGACGCTGGCTCCCGGCCGAGAGCGCGACGGTCCCGTCGCTCGCCCGGGTCCACCAGCGTCGTCGACGGGGTCGGCCGTCCGGGTGGCGCCACGCCAGCGCGGCCGCCTTCCCGCGCATCGGGACGGATCTACTGGGGGGAGCGGTTGGGTTCGCCCACGCTCACTGGCCGGGCGCTCCACGCCGACGCTCGCGACGTACTCCGGGGCGGTCGGGCTCTTTTTTACCGGGTTCGCCCTCTTCTTCCCCGGTGCGGGCGACGTCGCTTTACCGTTCGACCTCGGGCTACTCCACGCGGGTGCGATCTCGGCGGGAGGGGTCGTGTTTCCGGTCGTCGTCCTCGCCGGGCTCGTCGGCGGGCAACAGCGTGACGTTCGTGCTCGCCGGCTCCGTCACCCTCGCGGGGGCGCTCGCCGTCCTTCGTCTCGACCGTCTCCCGAAACGGATACCTCCCCGACCCGGACCGAGAGGGATCGTCGTAGCCAACCGGCTCTCTCGGCCGCACAGATCACCGACGTCGCTCGATCCGCGGTCGAGGAACGACGAGATTCACCGGTGATCGTCCGATAGTGATCGTCGTGACTGTGTACCGGCTCGATCGCCCGACATCGGGCGGTCGATACCGGACCGACTCGCAACGAACACTACGAACGACCGACGAAATGACGTGTCACTCGTTCGCATACGACGGGAACGGTTTTATGCACCCCCACCTAAGCGCCGCGTATGAGCGGTGACCGGGCCGCGCTGCGGCGCGCGATCGCCCACGGTGAGCGCGACGGTGGGCACATCGAGTTCAAAGAGCGACTCTCGAAGGAGCTTCACATCGGCAACGGACGGTTCGAGAGCCTCGCGGCACAGCTCCGTCACCGGGTGCTCTCCGGCGACGGCGAGGCGACCTACGTCGTCGGCGTCACCGACGACGGCGGCATCGCGGGCATCTCCCCCGAGGCGTTCGCCGAGTCGATGGACGTGCTCTCGCTGCTCGCCGAGGAGGCCGACGCCCGGATCGAGGACGTCGAGACCTGGCGGGTCGAGAGCGAGGGCGACGGCCTCGAGAGCGAGGACGACGGCTCTGGTAGCGAGGGCGACGGCCCCGAGGGCGAGGGGTATGGCCTGGTCGGCGTCGCGACGATCCGTGCCGGCTCCCTGCTCGAGACCGACGACGACCACATCGTCGTCGGCACCGCAGGCCACGTCGACCACGGGAAGAGCACGCTGGTGGGGAGTCTCGTCACCGGACAGACCGACGACGGCGAGGGCGGCACCCGGGCGTACCTCGACGTTCAGCCACACGAGGTCGACAGGGGGCTCTCGGCCGACCTCTCCTACGGCGTCTACGGGTTCCGCGAGGGCGAGATCGTCCACATGGACAACCCGAATCGGAAGACGGACCGCGCACGCGTAGTGAAGGAGTCCGACCGGCTGATCTCGTTCGTCGACACCGTCGGCCACGAGCCGTGGCTACGGACGACGATCCGGGGACTCGTCGGTCAGAAACTCGACTACGGCCTGCTCGTGGTCGCCGCCGACGACGGGCCGACCAGGACGACGAGGGAACACCTCGGGGTGCTGCTCGCGACCGAACTCCCGACGATGGTCGCGATCACGAAGGCCGACCTGGTGGAACCGGATCGCGTCGAGGCCGTCACCCGCGAGGTCGAGCGCCTGCTGCGCGACGTCGGCCGTACACCCCTCTCGATCGAGCGCCACGGGGTCGACGCCGCCATCGAGGAGATCGACGAGACGGTCGTTCCGATGGTACCCACGAGCGCGGTCACCGGCGTGGGCCTCGACACGCTGGACTCGATCTTCGAGCGGCTCCCGAAGCGCGCGAACGAGGAGGGGGAGTTCCGGATGTACATCGACCGGAGCTACAAGGTGACGGGCGTCGGGGCGGTCGCGTCGGGGACCGTGAAGTCAGGGAGCGTCGAAGCCGGTGACGAGCTGCTGTTGGGGCCGATGGCCGACGGCTCGTTCCGCGAGGTCGAGGTACGCTCGATCGAGATGCACTACCACCGGGTCGACGCCGCGTCGGCCGGCCGGATCGTCGGTATCGCGCTCAAGGGCGTGCGAGAGGAGGAGGTCGAGCGCGGGATGGCGCTCGTCCCGCGGGGGAGTCCGGTCGAACCCGTGCGGGAGTTCGAGGCGGAGGTGATGGTGCTCAACCACCCGACGCGGATCGGCGACGGCTACGAACCGGTGGTCCACGTCGAGACCGTGAGCGAGGCCGCGGTCTTCTCGCCGAGTGAGGGTCGACTGCTGCCGGGCGACACCGGACGGACCCGGGTACGGTTCAAGTTCAGACCCTACCTCGTCGAGCCGGGCCAGCGGTTCGTCTTCCGGGAAGGTCGGTCGAAAGGCGTCGGGACGATCCTGAGCGTGAACTGACCGGGGCGTGGCCGACCTGCACGTGCAGGCTGCCCGTGGGTTGTGAGGTCCCCACAATGCAGAACCGTTACGAAACACTTTATACAGATACCCGATAACCGGCAAACGTTGACATGACCCGAAAGATCGATTCCGACGCGATGGACATGCTCACGAGGCGGAAGCTGCTCGCCTCGGGGGTCGCGGTATCGAGCGCCGTCGTCGCCGGCTGTCTCGATCCGGCGGACGACCCCGAAGACGACGCCGTCGACCCCGACGACGACGCCGATCCGGCCGACGACGACGCCGATCCGGCCGACGACGACGACGAGCCCGTAGACGACCAGCTCAACGTCACCCAGCAGGTCGCGCCGATCGAGTGGGACCCGATCGTGGCGAACGACGCCTACTCCGCGCAGATCTACCACACGATCTACGACGGGCTCTACGAGTACGAGGTCCAGACGATCGACCCGCAGCCGAAGCTCGCCGCGGACGCCCCGGAGATCGAGAACGACGGCACCCGGTACATCGTGCCGCTCCGGGAGGAGCCGGAGTTCCACGACGGCACGCCCGTCACCGCCGAGGACGTGATCCACACGTGGACGGCGCCCGTCGAGGAGGAGACGGACAACATGCCGGACGTCGCGATGATCGAGTCCGCCGAGGAGATCGACGAGCACACCGTCCAGTTCGACCTCGAGTTCCCCTACGGCGCGTTCGACGACCTGACGCTCGTCCGGTACGTCGTCAACGCCGAGGCGCGCCAGGACGACCCCGACGCGTACAACACCGAGAACCCGATCGGGTCGGGACCGTACCAGTTCTCCGACGCGGAGATCGGCGAGTTCGCCGACGTCGAGCTGTGGGACGACTACTGGGACGACGACGGCCCCCAGATCCCGTCGATCCGCTGGGAACCGGCCGAGGACGACGCGGGTCGCGTCTCGCGGATGCTCGCCCGCGAGACCGACGTGATGGAGGGGATCCCGCCGGCGGACTGGGAGGACATCGGAGCCGAAGACGGTATCGGCATCGCGGAGACGCCGGACACGGGCGTCTTCTACCTCGCGTTCAACTGCCAGGAGGGGCCGACCGAGGACCCGGACGTGCGCCGGGCGATCGCCCACTGTCACTCGACCTCGGACTTCGTCGAAGGGGTCATCGGCGAGGCCGGCCAGCACATCAACTACCCGGTCGGTCCGACGATCGCCGAGGAGTGGGAGTTCCCGGTCGACGAGTGGATGGACATGGAGTACGAGTTCGACCCCGACGGTGCCCAGGAGCTGCTCGACGGGAGCGACGCCATCGACGAGGACGACACCTTGCACTTCATCTCGCCGCCGGACGACCTCCGCCAGCAGTGGGTCGAGCTGATCGCCGACCGGCTGGGCGAGATCGGCTACGACGCGACGGTCGAACGCCTCGACTGGGACACGTTCACCACCGCGTATACGAGCGGTGACGCCGACGAGTTCAACGCGTACTCGCTCGGGTGGACCGGCGGCGGCGACCCGGACGTCTACTACTACCAGCTGTTCCACGAGGACAACGCGGGCGTGACCCAGGGTCACTTCTACGACGACGAGGGGTTCCACCAGAACATCGCCGACGCCCGCGAGTCGATCGACGACGACGAACGCCGCGAGCTATACGTCGAGGTGACCGAGGAGATCTTAGAGGAGTGCGTCTGGATCCCCGGCTGGAACACCGACAGCGCGGTCGCCTACGACGAAGAGCGCGTCGAGAACGTCATGCCGGACACCACCACGTCCACGACGCCGCGGCTGGACATCCCGGACACGACGCTGCGCTGAGGCTCACAGAGAACACAGGTTTTTTTTATCCATGCCACCTTGATACACTGTACCACACAGACCACAACCGAACGATGACGACACTCCCCAAGTAACACGATGGGACTCCTTCGATACACGATACACCGGTTCTTGCAGGCGATACCCGTGATGTTCGGGATCGCCGTGATCACGTTCCTCCTGATGAACGCGATGCCCGGCGATCCGGTCGACATCATGCTGGCCGA